>JBLNBY010000417.1:0-5144 GCA_050260295.1 Bacteroidota bacterium | reverse complement strand
TCTACCATCAGCTTCTCCAGGGGAATGATGGTGGCAATCTCCCGGAGCCATTCGAGTCTACGGAAGGTAATCGGACCGGCCAGCGATATCCAGCACCCGAGAGCGAGAGCCTGCCCGGCGTAGGGCCGGCTGCCCATGAAGCAGTGAAGTACCACCTGCGGGCCGTCTGGACTACCGACACCAGCCGCTTCAAGGATGGCAAGTGTATCTTCCTCCGCCTCACGGCTGTGCACGATGACTGGAAGGCCCAATTCTGCAGCCAATGCCAGTTGGCGTCGGAAAGCGTCTTTTTGGGCAGTTCGTGGGGAGTAGTCGTAGTGATAGTCCAGCCCCACCTCACCGATGGCGACCACGCCTGGCTGGCGGGCCAGCACCTGCAACTCGGCCGCCTCGTCACGACCAAAATGTCTTGCCTCGTGCGGGTGGACACCGACGGCAGCGAAGAGCTGTGGCCCGGCTGAGTGATCACACCCGGGAATGCCCGTTGTGGGAGTTTCCGCGGAATTCCCATTCCCGGTTGCCAGGGCCACGGCCCTCCGTGAGGAGGGCAGATCGAACCCGGGGACGACCACCTGCACCACGCCGGCTACCGCCGCCCGCCGCCGCACCTCATCCAGGTCGGAAACAAAAGCTTCATCGTTCAAATGGGAATGCGAATCTATCAATTCAGCTTGCACCCGATCATCTCCTTAGCTGGTAACTCCCGTTAGCACCAGGAAGATCCGGGAGAACCGAGAATTAGTGTAAGGACTCCGGGCCAAAGGTGGCGAGTGGGAGTTGCCCTTCGGTTTGTTGGCGATTATCACTACGGTGCTGGTTGGCGCTCTGGTTGCCTGGGCCGGAGACCGTATCGGGCGCAAGGTCGGCCGGCAACGGCTGTCCTTGTTTGGACTGCGGCCCAAGTATACCTCGATTATTGTAACCATCACCACCGGAGCGCTCATCGTCTTGGTGACCGTCACCACCCTGGCACTCCTATCCCAGGATGCACGCACAGCTTTGTTTGGCATCGAAGAATTGCGGGCTACCATCAGTAGCCTGGAAAGCGACAGGCAGCAACGCCAGGATGCGTTGAACGAGCTGCAGCAGCGTCTGGCCCGAGATCAAAAGCAGCTGAGCTCCACTCTGGAAACGCTCTCCGCCACGCAGGAACAACTACGGTCGGTCAAGACCGAGATCGATCGGCTGAATGACGAGATCAGCAACCTGACCTCTGACCGGGACAAGCTCTTGCAGGAGCGGGCCAAACTGACCAAGGAGAAGGAAGCACTCGAAGCCGAACGTTCGGCTCTGGAAGATCGCGTCAAGGAGCTCGGGACTCAGGTGAGCAACCTGCGCTCGTTCGGGGACCGCCTCTTTGGCGATCTCTCCCGGTACTTCTTCGGCTTCCGGCAAGGCACCGTGGTCATCCGCTCCGGCCAGCCCCTCAGCTATGGCGTTTTACCGACCGACCGCGACATAACGATAGTCAAGGGGTATCTCAACTACCTGCTGACCTCAGCGGCTCAAACAGCACGGGCCTGGGGCGCCGACGCCGACGACCAGGGACACATCTTGTTGCTCAACCAGTGGGTTACAGAAAAGGATCCCGCATCTGACCAGCTCCACTTGCGACAACTGTCGGTTGACGAGATCCTGGATCAGGTGGCTACAGCCCTGCGCAGCGACGCCAGCGTCACCAGCGCCATCGTGCGGGTGGTCTCGGTCGCCAATACGCTGCAGGGGGAGCCGGTGCCGGTCGACTTCGAACTCTTCATCAACCGTACCATCTTCGACGCCGGCGAAGTAATCGACAGCATCGTTCTCGATGGGCGCGATTCCGAAGCCGAGCTATTCGCCCGCCTGTACTCCTTCCTCCGGGTCAACATCAATCAAAAGGCCCGGGCCCGAGGCGTACTGGAATCCCCGGAAGGTTCCCTCGGTGAGATCAGCATCGAACGCGCCTTCACCGTCATCCAGGAAGTGCGCAAAGCGCAGCGTCCGGTCCAGGTGGACGTTGTTGCGGCCGAAACGATCTCTACCATCGGTCCCCTTAACATCGATTTCCGCCTGGCAAATCCCCCTTCAACGGCTGGCAGGGATTGACGGGCTTTGGAAATTTCAGTATGATCGTTTGCGAAGCTGTCCGTGTGTCGACCGGCGTCGAGGAGGGATGAGTGTGAAGTCGACGGGTATCGTTCGCAAAGTAGACGAGCTCGGCCGGGTGGTAATCCCCATCGAGTTGCGCCGCACCCTGCAGATCGGTGAGAAGGATGCGCTCGAGATCTATGTGGACGGCGAGAAGATCGTCCTCAAGAAGTACCAGCCCGCTTGCATCTTTTGCGGCAATGCCGATGGCATCCGCGTCTTCAAGGAGAAGAACATCTGCGGGGATTGTTGGCGCGCCATGCGCTCGGTATCGTAAACTCAGTTCAAGCTACCGGCGCACCCCCCCGGCGGGCGTAACTGCTCGCCGGGTTTTCAATCATCTTCGGCAGCAACATACAACAGCTGATAGAGCTGACGGCGGCTGAGGCCGTGCTCTTTGGCAACAAGACGCAGTGCTTCCTTCCTGGGTGTGCCCGACTCCATGACCGCTTCCACCCGGGCACGCAACTGCTGGCGCATTTGCTGCTCTCCGGTCACGGTCGCTTTACCCGCCAGCTCCACTGATCCCTCCAGGTCCTCTGCCTCGGCATCTGCACCTGCACCTGCCTCTGCACCTGATTCGCTTGACTCCATCCAGCCCGGCAGGGCCTGGGCCTCCAGGACCAGCGTGATCTCGCCCTTGACCTCACGCCCGGCCCAGCGGGTGGCCAGGTCGGCCACGGTGCCGGTGTCGATCTCCTCGTACACTTTGGTCAACTCCCGGGCAACGGCGGCCCGGCGGTCAGGTAGAAGTTCGGCCAAATCCTGCAGTGTCCGCACCAACCGATGCGGCGATTCGAAGATAACGATCGCCCGTTCTTCACTGGCCAACTGTTGCAGCCTTTCCCGACGAGCCCCCCCACTGCGCGGAAGGAAACCTTCAAAGCACCAGCGATCCGCCAGGAGCCCGGTAATCATCACGGCAGTGACCGCGGCCGAAGGACCCGGCAGCCCGGTAACCGGCAAACCTTCCAAACGACAAGCGGCGACTAGCTCCCTACCAGGGTCGGAAATCCCCGGTGAACCGGCATCGGTCAAAAGCGCGAGAGAGCGCCCCTGCCGCAATTCCGCCAAAAGGCGCGGCAGCCGCACCCGCCAGTTGTGACTGTGGTAGCTGAGCAGTCTCTTCTCGATCTCATAGTGCTGAAGGAGTTTGCGGGTCTGGCGCGTGTCCTCGGCGACTACTGCATCCACCTCGCGCAAGACCCTGAGCACGCGCAAGGTAATGTCTTCCAGATTGCCTATCGGGGTTGCACAGACGTAAAGCACCCAGAGCCTCCCGCTTCAACCAGCTTCCATGTGCTCAAACCGGCTTCAACCGGCCTCAACCAGCCCAACCAGCTTCAGCGGCCTGTGCCGGCCCGGCCGGCGGGTTCGGGTTGCGCCGTTTGCGCTGCCGCCGGTGGCGGTCCCGGCCAGCTCCCGGACGCAGTCCCCGTTCCTTCGGCTGGGGTTGGAATGCAGCTTCGGCCGCCAGTCCTGGCGTCGTGGCGGCAGTGTCAGCAGTGGCCGGCGATCCTTTTCGCGATCCGGCATCCCGCCGGCCTCGCGATCGGTGATGCCGCTCGCCACCGGGCCCTCCTCTTTTGTGGCCCGTCTGCACTGCGCTGCCTTCCCCGCCGCTATCACCGCCATTCACTGCTTTGGCAGTGGCACTAACGAACCTCGCTTCGACCCGCTCCCGCTCTTCTTCCCCAGCCGCGGGCTCAGACACAGGTGGCGGTAAAGCCGTTGCCGCGCTTCGAGCCCCAGCTTCAACCTCCGGCTCAGCGTCTGTTTCCGGCTCGGCTCCTGCACTTCCCGCTTCCGCCGGATTGGTCACTTGTGGCCTGCCATAAAGACCCCCGGCCCGACCTGCACCAGCGCAGCAACAACAGCCGTTCTTTTCAGCCGTTTCCGCTGCTACCGCCACTTCCGCCACCTCTTCGCTACCCTCTTCGGCTCCCAGCCCGTCGTCCTCGTGCTTGGCAACCTGGCTGCCTTCACTATCATCTTCATACCGCAGGCAGCACATGAGGCGACCACACATGCCGGATATCCGCCCGGGGTTGAGTGAAAGGTTCTGCTCTTTGGCCATGCGAATGGCCACCGGGGCGAAGTCGCGAAGGAAGGTGGCGCAGCAGAGCGGACGCCCGCAAGGGCCATAGCCACCAAGCAGGCGGGCATGGTCCCGTACCCCGATCTGGCGCAACTCCACGCGGCAGTGATACCGCGCCGCCAGATCATGAACCAGCTCCCGGAAATCGACCCTGTTGTCGGCTACGAAGTAGAAAGTAATCTTGCCGCCGTCGAAAGTCCATTCCACATCGACGAGGCGCATGGGCAGCCCCCGGGCCTCGATACGCTCCTGACAGAACGCCCGCGCCTCCTGCTCCCTTACTTTGATTCGGTCCAGCTCTTCTGCATCTTCCTGATTCCAGAGCCGGACCACCGGCTGTAAAGGTTGGGGCAGATCGGCAACGGGAACGAGCCGTGGCGGGATGACCACCTCTCCCCAAACCTCCCCATGTTCGGTTGTCACCCAAACCCGCGTGCCGTGTTCCAGGGAGAGATCGCCTGGGTCGAAATAATAGACACGGGCCGACTTCGGCAGCCGGATCCCGACTACCATCCGTGATTCACCTTCCGGAACTCTGGCGTCCACCATCTCACCTTCTCTGCGCCGGTTTCTGCTCCGGCAGGCGGTCCTGCCGCCATGCAGCCCGGACCTGGAGAAAGAGCGCCTCTACGCCAAGGCGCGCGCTGCCTGTTTGCCCTACCCGCCGGGCCAGCTGGTACGCTTCCTGGGCCAGATCGAGGAATCTTTCCGGCTCTAGCACGCGGACATCCGCGTTAGCAAATCTTACCTTCAATTCAGGTACGAGCAGTACCTGAGTCATTCCTGATCCGGTCAAAGCCAGATCCCTCAGGACAAAGGCCAGGGTCTCGAGCTTCGCCGCCAAATCCTCGGCCTCGACCCATGCCTGAGCCTCCTGGAAAAGCTGGTTCACCGGTACTTTCCGCAGCCGCCAGACCAA
>JBLNBY010000416.1:0-7187 GCA_050260295.1 Bacteroidota bacterium | reverse complement strand
GCTCGCCAGACCATCAGTGGCGGAGTCCCTGCTCGGGCCAAACGCCACCTCCAAACCCAGCGGCTGAAACTCGCCGGCGCTGATTTGACGGACAAGTGCTGGCAATGCTGCTTGGAGCAGTTCGTAGAGCAGGCGCACCTGGAAGCGAAGCTGCGGTGAAGAGGGCAGCTCTCGGGCGAGTCCGGTCTCTACCTGTGTGAACGCATCTTTCAGGTATGGCAAGGCCTCGTCCCCGTTCAACCTTTCCCAACCAGCCAGCTTGCCTGACTCGACATCGTGTTTCAGCAAACGCAGCAGGCGCTCCAGCACGGCGTGAACGAATTGCCCCCACAAGAGTGAATCAAGCTCGGGCTGCTGCCACTCACGAAGCTTTAGACCAAAGGTGGCAAAATGGCGGAAGGGGCAGTTGGCGAACTCCTCGAGCCGTGAGACGCTGCTGCGCAGCCAAGCCCGGCCGCCACTATCGCCGGCTGCCTGCCAATAGAGGGCTGTGACGGTCTCAGGCCGCAAATCAGGCACCCCGTTTGTATATGCCGCTGCCTCGATGATCCGTTGACCGACAGGGTCGGCCTCCACGATATGCAACCAATGCTGCATCAGGGCGTCCGCCGCCAAGGCGGGGTTGGTGCGCAGGCGGGCGGCAAGCACCCCGGCCAGCCGCATCAGGTCACCTGGTGGCAACTGCAGCGGGCTGACGATGTGGCGGACTGGCTGATCCGGGAATAGCTCCAGGAGTCGCCAAAACACACGCGCCGGCGCAAGCGCCCTCCCCGACTCGTCGCTTTGCGGATAGCTGACCCAAAGCCGCTCCGATGGACGTGTCAGGGCGATATAGGTGAGATAGCGCTGGTGGAGCAGCCGGGTGCGGGCAGTGTCGGCCAGCAGCAGACCTGCTTTCCCGAGGGTCTCACGCTCCTCATCGAGGAAGAGCACGTCCTCCTGCGGGACTGGTGGAAAAAGTCCCTCTGCCGCTCCCAACACCAGCGTGGTTCGGACCGCAGGAGTGCGCGACCGCTCCACACTCCCCACGAGGACCTGGTCCAGGCTGGGTGGAATGAGCCCAAGACTCAGGTCTGCAAGACCAGTTTCCAGGACCTGCCGGAATTCCGCCAGCGTCAAGCGTTGTTGTCCCAGACCCTCCACCAACTCGTCGAGCAGCTGGACAAACATCGGCCAGGCTTCTTCGTGTTCCCGGGCGGTCGCCGGCTCACCCCTCCGGCGGGCTTCCCCCGCCCACTCTGCCAGCTTGTCTTCCACCTGAAGGCTCGTCAAAAACTCGAACACAGCCTGACAATACTCCCGCGCCGTCCCGCCCCCGTTGCTCTGCCCGTCCCCACTTGCACCCAGCCGGCGCAGGGTCGCAGCCAAAAGCCCTAGCTCCCGAACGGCCCGGCGGCGCAGGCGGTCAAGAGAAGCCAAAGCCGCCGGTTGCTGCTGCTCCTGCTGCTCATCGTTCGCCAGGTCGTCGTCCAGCTCCAAGGTGTAGCGGCGCTGGTACGACCAGGGGGCGGCGGAAGTCCAAGCTTCGCTGCCCACCAGCCCGTGTTGAAGGGCATACTCCTCCAACCGGTCGACGGCATCCCGCTCAACCGGCCCCAAGTCGGTCTTCAGGAAGCGGAAGAGAGGCTCAGGCGCAAATCCGCTCGTGACCGTCTCGACGGCCGAACGCACCAACTCCACCAACGGATGATGGGCAAAGGGCCGCCGCACGTCCATGAAATAGGGAATCCCAAGATCGGTAAATATGCTTTCGATCAATGCCTGATATGGTTCGAGACTCCAGGTCAGCACGTTGATGTCACGAAAACGGTAACCCTCCTCCCGGCAGAGCCTGAGGATCTGCCAAGCAGCAGCTTCCACCTCGAGCCGCCGGTTGGCCGCTGCCACCAGCTCCAGATGGGGCTCGCCACTCCTCGACCCCGACTCTTTCCCGGACCTGTCCTCGTTGCCCACTTCCG
The DNA here is from genome assembly GCA_050260295.1 of Bacteroidota bacterium. Taxonomy (GTDB): domain Bacteria; phylum Bacillota; class Limnochordia; order Limnochordales; family DUMU01; genus DUMU01. The sequence goes on along the minus strand of JBLNBY010000416.1, from coordinate 5,229 downwards.
CTTCCACACGAACGAGCGGCGGCGAGCCCCGAAAGCGGAGCGGCAGAACGGACAGGCGCAGCGCCGGGGCAACCGGCAATCCCAGCTGCTCCAATCTCTGCCGCAGGTCACGATAGGTGCGCAGCGTCGGTGCAAAGAGCAAAGACTCCTGCTCGTAGACGAACCCACGGCCACTGGAAGCGATGGAATTCAGCTCCGGCACCCAGCGCACATAGGGAGGCTCGTCAAAACAAAGCCGCGGATCGACACAGAGAGCGATCTCGGCGGTCTCTACCTGTTGTAGGAGTGCCTCCAACAACCGGTATTCCTGCGGCGTGAAACCGGCAAACCCGTCCACCCACAACCGGGCTCCGGCCAGCGGCGCAAACTGCCGGCCTTCGCGGGCCGCCTCGTCCAATACCGCTGTAGCCCGGTCCATGGACATGTCGGGGTCGAGGTAACGCTCGGACATCGCCTTGTCATATAGCCTGTAGAGGAGGGCCAGATCCTGTAACTTGCCGGCCAGGAGCTCATCCTGAGCACCTAACTGCGCCGCCGCCCGCTCCAAATCCTCCGGCGCATGAGCGTAAGCCCGCATCTCTCCCAGCAGGCGAGAGAGGCGCTCCAAAAGCCCCGGACGCCGGGAATAACCGCCAAAGACCCGTAGATTGCCTTCGTTCTGCAGAAGGAGTGAACGGAGCAACATGCGCCGGCCCAACTCACCGATGCGCGGCCGGGCCGTTCCTCCCGCCGTTTCCAACACCCTGTACACAAGCCGGGAAAAGGAGATGACGTGAGCGCGGATAAAGCCGGAGAGATCGGGGGAGTCAGCCAGCTCCCGCTCCATCTGGAAGGTGGCCTGTTCGGGCACGAGCAGTAGCAGCGGAGGCCCCTCCGGCCTGCGCCTCAACTCTTCCCGTATCGCCTGCAAGCAATGGTAGGTCTTCCCTGTCCCGGCCCTTCCCAGGACAAACCGGATTTCCATACCCGCTCCAACTCCTCCAAACTTGTGTTTGCAGCATAGTTCTCTTCGCCATCCCCGGGCGACTTCCTGCCATACCGCTGTGAACTTGTCCACTAGACGACTTCATGATAAAGTGCAAAAGATAACCAGGACGTTTGCTGAACGGAGACGCCCAGCAGCGACACCGCGACGGTTGCCCGTTTCTCTGCGCCCCGCCTCCGTTCACAAAGAAGAGCTGGGAGGAAAGAGTCTATGCCTTTGATTCCGATGTACCAGTGCTTGCATGAGGCGGCCAAGGGCGGATACGGAGTCGGCGCCTTCAACGTCAACAACATGGAACAGGTTCAGGCCGTACTCCGCGCCGGTCGTGAACTGCGCTCTCCCGTCATATTGCAGGTCAGCCGGGGCGCTCTCAAGTATACCAACAGGGTGTACATCAAGCACCTGGTCCGAGCAGCAGTGGAAGAGAATCCCGATCTGCCCGTGGTGGTCCACCTCGACCACGGCGATAGTTTGGAGTCGGTCAAAGTGGCCATCGACCTGGGTTTCACGTCGGTGATGATCGACGGTTCGCACTATGAGTTCGAGAAGAACGTCGCCGTAACCCGGGAAGTGGTGGAATATGCCCACCAGTTTGGGGTCTCGGTCGAGGCGGAGCTCGGCACTCTCGGCGGTATCGAGGAAGACGTCTCCGGCACCGTCCAGCTCACCAACCCGGATCAGGCCGAAGAGTTCGTCTCCCGCACCCACTGTGATTCGCTGGCCGTGGCCATCGGTACGTCCCATGGTGCATACAAGTTCAAGGCCGAGCCCAAGCTCGCAATCGACATAGTGGAGGAGATCGAGGAGCGGGTCAAGATCCCGCTGGTCCTGCACGGCTCCTCCTCTGTCCCGCCTGAGCTGGTCGACCGGATCAACCAGTACGGCGGCCACATGGAGAAGACGGCCGGCGTCCCCATCGCCAGCATTCAGGCAGCCATCACCAAAGGCGTGCGCAAGATCAACGTCGACACCGACCTGCGCCTCGCCGCCACCGGTGCGATCCGGCAGGCATTTGCCGAGAATCCCTCCGTCTTCGACCTGCGCGACTACCTTGGACCGGCACGGGAAGCCATGTACCAGGTGGTAGCCGAGAGGATGCGGGACTTTGGCAGCGCCGGCCACGCCGGAGATTACGAGCCGTTGACCCTGGACGACCTGAAAATCTTCTACCGGGTCCGTGGGTACTGAGCGTACTCAGGACAGCTCGGGACAGCGACAATCACCCATCGCTCACGCAGGGTCCAAAATAGGCCAGATCCCCCGTCTTCGCGACGGGGGATCTGTTACAACTAGCCGAAACCGGTCGACCTCTGCTCTGGCTTCGACCTCTGCCTTGTCTTACTCCTTCACCAGCTTCAAAACCCAAACCTCGCCGCCGGCCAGTTTCTTGCCGAGGACGAGTTCCTGCCGGTCGCCTGAGGTCTCGATGTGCCGTGTCTCCCACCAGTGTTCACCGGGGGCCGGCTTGACGACCCCGCTCCCGTCGGCCTCGACCAGGCCTTCCTCGGCCACCAGTTCGGTCACGGCATATCTCCCCGGTGCAAGCCCGCGAATCCGGAAAGCCGGCTCGACCTCGTCCTCCCCATGGTTGAAGCCGAAGAAGAGGTAGCGGCCATCGCCGGTCTCCATCAACCGGGGCTCTATAACCCGGTGATGGTCCTCGCCGATTCCTTCCACCTCTACCGGCCGCGTCAGCCCAGCCCAGCTCTGAAAGACAGCGAGCAGCTGTCCGGCCGCCGGGTCTCGCCGGGTCTGGTAAGTGAAGCTGAGCATCGTGCCGACCAGCACGGCAACACCCTTCCCCACCCGATGGGCCGTCATGGCCGCATCACCATTGCTGAACGTGGCCAAAACCTGCGTACCCTCGTGCGGACGCAAATGCTGTTCAAAGAGAGCGCCGCTGATCCCCGCACCCTCCGGGAAGGGCAGCCGCAGGCTCCCACAGCCTTCTCCAGCCGGTATCTCGTGCGGTACCACCTTCATCATGGTGGACTCAGTCTTGTACGTGCCGATCTCTTCCGCCCCGAACAGGTCATTGAGCCCAAAGCCCGGCACAGCCGTCCCGCAGCGGCCGGTAGGATCGTTCCACCCCGTACGGGCCTCCGCTACCACGACACCGCCGTCCCCGACGAACTTGCGCAAAACGGCCGTCGCCGCGGGCGGCATCGCCAGGCCAAACGGCAGATAGATGAGCTTGTACCCGTCAACCTTCCCCTGCGCCAGCAGGTCTATGTGCAGGAAATCAGCCGGGTGGTGAGTCTCGAATAGTGAGCGGTACGCCCCCAACATCGAGCGGCTGGGTACGTAGGCCGAGGTCTCCCGCAGACCCACCCAGAGCATGTTGGCCCACAGGTTGTAGACCACCGCCGCCTGCGCCCGCACCGGCCGGGCCGCCAGGAAAAGGTCCATCTCCCGGGTCACCAGACGGGCCACCGCCCCGGCCGCGATCGCCCGGTCCGACGGCGTCCCGTCCAGGTTCGACAGGCCGAAGCCGGCCGATTCGATTCCCCGCATCATCGGCCGCCAGGCGTAAAAGTTGAGCCCCTTCGCCCCATGGGACAGCGGCCCCCAGGTCCACAGTCTTTCGTCCTTGGCCGTTGCCGGAACGGCAAACGTGCCGACATACCCATGGCCGCCCTGCAGTTCACCAAGCCAGAAGGGTTTGCCGGCCGCATCCGTGGACGAACGGGTGCTGTCCAGGTACGCACCCCGGATTGCCGGATCGTTGGTCTCCTTCGCCCCCACATGCTTCGGGTAGAAGCTCGTGCCCCAGATGTCAACCGACTTGGCCATCCGCCAGTCGTCCGGTTCACCCTCGCTGGTGTAGGGGACTGTAAGAATACCCGGTACGGCCGAGTGGCTGGTGGTGATGAAGTCAGGGTTGACACCCTTGACCACCTGCCGCCGCCAGGCCAGGTCTTCGGCGATCTTGTCGACGATGAACTCCTGCCAGTCCATGAAATCGGTGTAGGCCATCAAGGAAATAAAGCGGGGCGGTTCGACCTCGTCCCAGTTACGGTAGGTACGATACCAGGCGTCATTGAGGGCGGCGACCGACGCGTATTTCCTCTTCAACCAGTTGCGGAAACGCTCCTGGGAGTAGTGGCAGAAGCAGAAAGATGAACGGTGCGGCAGGTAGTCAAAGTACGCCCACTGCACCACATGCGGTTCGCTCCAGAGATCCCAAGCGTAGAAGTTCGGCTGGGTATCAACATACTCGGCTAGTTTGCGCAGGAAAGCTTCCGCCCGTTGCCGCACCCCGGGGTGATCGTAGCAGTAGCCGGGCGAGGTCTGGCTGACGATCTTTTGCCCACCCGACGAGACATAGTGGCTGTCCGGGTAGAGTACCGGCAGCCAGTCGGGGGCCGAATCCAGGTACACCTGGACGAGCACCTTCAGCCCGGCTTCCCGCGCCATCTCAAACAGCAGGTCCAGGGTGGAAAAGTTGTAGACGCCCGGCTCCGGTTCACCCGACGCCCAGTCTATCCAGGCCCGTACGGCATTGAATCCGCACGCCTTGATGTACTGAACGTCCCGTTGCCAGCGTACTTTTGCTTGCTCCCGATCGGGTTTTGGGGGATAGACCAGCGTAGCCCTGGCGTCGCCCCCCGTGTACCAGACCGCAAGCGGCAAGAACGTCTGCTTCATCTCCCTATCCATCCTTCCTGGCCGGCGGTTTTCACGCACAGTGCCTCGCCATCGACCATCCTTGCCCGGCACTAGTTACAAAATACGTAGCATTGATAGATCAACCTAATCTATTTCTCCTCTCCCTTTCGCCGCCGGCTGGCAAACTCCTTCTGGGCTTGCCCTTCACAGCCAGTACAGCGGCACGCAGGTGAACTGCGCCAGCACAAGCCGCAGCGGGAAGTGTTAAACTATGATGGGCGGACACGCCCCGCAACTCGTTCAAGGAAGGCGAGATCGATGTCAGAGACCGAGCCAGCCCACCCCCCTGCAGAGTTGGCGACCCGCCGTCTGACGGCCGCAGGCGTAAGCCTGGCCATTTTCCTCCTTGCACTAAAGGGTTGGGCGGCCTTTGCCACCGGGAGTATTTCGATTCTCTCGGACGCCCTCAACTCGTTCCTGGACGTTTTCTCGTATTCCGCCATTCATCTGGCCGTACGGGTACAAAACACCGCGCCCGACAACGAGCACCCCTTCGGCCATCGCCGGGCCGAGCCTCTCGCCGGGCTCATCATCGCCATTCTTGCCGGCGTGCTGGGGTTCAACATCCTCAACGA
>JBLNBY010000415.1:0-5744 GCA_050260295.1 Bacteroidota bacterium | reverse complement strand
GATCGAGGCCGAGCCATTCGGCAGCGACCGCCACCTCCGGCAGCACCGGGATCGCTGCCTCGTCGAGCACCACCGCAACCTGCGCGGCCAGAGCCAGTTCTTTCACCACTGTCGCCAGCCCACCGCGTGTGGGGTCACGCATGGCATGGAGTGCATCAGGACCGACCGCATCCATGAGCCTGTCAACCTGCGGGCCAATCCAATCGACGTCGCTTTCCACCGGGGTCTCAAATTCAAGCCCCGCCCGGGTCGCCAGGATGACAACGCCGTGACGTCCGATATCCCCGGACAAAAAGACCCGGTCGCCGGGCTCGATCCTGTCCGGAGCAGGAGCAGGGGCACGGATAGGAACAGGGGCAGGAGCAAGGTCGCAAGCAGGGGCAAATGCTCCGGAAAAGGCTGCCCGCCGTAAGCCGACACCCGTCGTGTTGATGAAGAGCCCATCGGCCTCACCCCGCCCCACCACTTTGGTATCGCCCCCAACAATGGGTACACTGGCAGCCTTGGCGGTGGCAGCCAGCGACGCAACCACTTCCTTCAGCTCCGCCAACGGCAACCCCTCTTCGATCACCAGGGCAACCGTCAGCGCCAGTGGCATCGCCCCCGCCACGGCCAGATCGTTCAAGGTGCCACAAATCGCCAGCTTGCCGATATCACCACCGGGGAACTGCCGGGGTGTCACTACGAAAGTATCTGTACTGATCACCAGGGGCGTTTCCAAAGTGCCCGGTGATTTGGGCGAACCCGGTTGGGCGGGCGACAATCCGAGCGATGTGCTGAGCTGGTGAGCAGGCCAGGGGATGGCGGAGGCATCATTGAGTGCAGCCAGCGCGGGATTGCGGAAGGCGGGTAGAAAGAGCTCTTCTTCCAACTGCCGGGTCAGTAGTCCTCCCTCACCGTGAGCAAGCTGAATGCGCTGCACACCCAGTTCACCATCGGCCTGATTCATTCTCGTTGCGCCCCCGGTATTCATAATGGTGGTTGCCTCTATGTTAGGGCCAAGTGTCTTCGCGCTTTGGCCGGGCAGATGCGCTCGAGGTTATGGCAAAACGGACGCCAATGCATAGTCTGCGGTGGCAGACTTAGCTTTCTCAACATGCCAGCCCGACCGCCCTCGTTGATAATTGCGCGATTATTACCCAGCTCTATCATACCTCCACAGGCGGGCCGTTCCTATGGTCCGACTCGAGGAGCGCTCAGGCAGGTGCCCGGGCACTCGGCTGCTTCCAGCCCCGGGGTATTGTACTCCAATTCGCAGTCGCTCAAGCCGCTTCTTGGCTGTTTCGTAGTCTGACTCCTTAGCTCGAGCTATTGATGGTAACGGTGTGGGCTGTATGGGCAGCGGCTTGGTTGACTTAGTCCCTGACTTAGTCTACAGTCTGACTAGAGGTCCTAGCTCGCGCCGCTATTCATTGGGGGGGTAGTCTGTGTGTCAGCCTATGTCAACATCCATGAAGCCAAGACCCAGCTTTCCAAGCTCTTGGCCAGGGTAATGCAAGGCGAGGAGATCGTCATCGCCCGTGCTGGCAAGCCTGTGGCCCGCTTGGTTCCTATAACCCAGCACTCCGCTCGTCGTGTTCCCGGGACCGCCAAAGGGAAGATCACCATTGCCCCGGACTTTGATGCACCGCTGCCGGAATCCATCCTGGCGGAGTTTGAGCAATGAAGGCGCTGCTCGATACACACGTCTTTCTGTGGTGGGTTTCCGGAGATCCTCGCTTGTCGCAGCGTGCCATCGACGTCATTGCTGATGGGAGCAACAGCCTATTTCTAAGTGCAGCTAGTGGCTGGGAGATGGCGATCAAGTTAGCTCTGGGGAAACTCATTTTGCCTGGGAGCCTGGAGTCCTTCGTTTCGGGGCAGTTGGCCGCTAACTCGATTCAGGTGTTGCCCGTCCAGATGGCACATGCTTTGCATGTATCTAGCCTTCCTCCATGTCATCGGGATCCATTCGATCGCCTTCTCGTGGCTCAGGCCCAACTCGAAAGAATGCCCATTCTGACAGGGGATCCGTGGATAGCGAAGTACCCGGTCGAGGTGATCTGGTAGGGACAGCTCGGCCAGTATAAGTGTATCCGCCGCCTCTTCCAGCGATGGCGAACGGCCCGCCCCTCCTGCCCCACCCCGGCCGATTCGAAGGTTCAAATCTTTAAGGGGCTTGACGCCGGCGGGCGCGACTGCACGACCGCCGGCATAGCGCTATGGATCACGCAGGCGGGAACGCCCCCTGCAGGCTGCTCATTGGAGCCAGCCAACCCGCAGATTGGACTGTCGTACTTTGTTGCGGGTTCCCGGCAGGAAAAACTCCGGAATGGGATAAATAAACCAGTGACTGCCCGGGGAAGACACCCATCACAAAAAACGCCGGCAGTTCCAGTACACAGGGGGGAGACACCCATCGCCAAAAACGTAATGGTGCTGGACGCTCACTCGAACCCGTTACACCCAACGTACCCGAAGCGGGCCAAACACCTGGTCAAACACGGGCGGGCCGAGTGGGTCGATGATGACACAATCCGCTTGCTCTCAGGTCCGCCCGGAGAAAAGAGGGCGAAACCAATGGCAGAAAACGAGTCAATCACTCGCCAAGAGTGGGTTGAGTACCTGAGAGATTTTGCCGAAAGGCTGACCGCCAACGACGCTGTGGCCATGGCAGCCATCGAAGCCATACAATCGCTGGCCGGATCGACGTCACCGGGCGACAAGAGGCCAAGAGCGAGGTTTTCCGGAGCCTGACCGAGTTCGTCAGCAGACAGGTGGCCTTGGCCAATCTCCTTGAACGCATAGATGCCCAGCCAGTCGAACCTGTCGTCAAAGCAAACCTGCTGAAAGAGATAGCAGAGGCGGTCGCACGAGGGCAAGAGCCTGCTCCTGGCGACGAGTAGGTCTGGTCAACTGAGATACATATACGGCCGATAGGTCATAGGCCCGGCAGATTGCCGGGCCTATCTTTTTCGAGCAGGAGCCGTGCTCGAGCCCGCGCTTGAGCCTGTTGTTGGACCCGTGGTTGGGCCCGTGCTCGTGCCGGGTGTCCCGTGTTGATAGTAGGCGGCACACGCACCCTCGGAAGAGACCATGCACGGGCCAGCCGGATCGACCGGGGTGCAGACACGCCCGAAGAGCGGGCATTCGGGCGGCGACAGCTTTCCCCGGAGTACGTCGCCACAACGACAGGCTGCCCGGCGACGATGCGCGTTTGCCGCTCCGCGCTGGAGGACAGCGGCCATCCGACGCCGGGCAGCATCCAACTCACCGGCAAGCCGCTGGCGGGCATCAAAACGGGCAAACTCGGGACGCAGGACCAGCCCGCTGTCCGCAATCCGGCCGAGTCCCCGCCAGTTGCTGCTGGTCACTTCAAAAGTCGACCGCAACAGGTCTTTCGCAACAAGGTTGCCATCGGGCCGGACTGCCCGCCGGTAGGTGTTATGCACTCTGTTTTGTACCGTGTTCGGTACCCCGCCGGAATGGTTCGTCTCCGACGGCCAGCTTGGCGAGTCAACTGAACCAACTATGGAAAGGAGGCCGGCAAGGATGTCGACCGGTTCAAAACCGGCCACAACCGAGGGGCAGCCATACTCCTCAGCGAGAAACGCAAAAGCCTTCTCTCCCAGGATCGTCGATACGTGCCCCGGGATGAGGAAGGCGTCAATGCTGCTTTCCGGGTCGGCCAGCAGGGCGCGCATGGCAGGCGGGGTGAGTTTGTGGGCGCAATAGACAAGGAAATTGTCCATCCCCAGGCGCTCGGCCTGGCGCAGTGCGAGCGCCGTCGCCGGGGCGGTGGTTTCGAAGCCTACGGCCAGAAAGACTACGAATTGCCCCGGCATCTGCCGGCCGAGCTCGGCTGCCAGCGTCAACGCCTCCAACGGCGAGTAGACCATGCGTACATCGGCCCCGGCCGAACGGGCCTGGGCCAACGTGCCCCAACTTCCTGGCACTTTGAGCAGGTCCCCATAGGTCGCCACCGTCACCCCGGGGCAGAAGGCGAGCGCCACCATTTCCTCGATCTCCGTGTCGTCGGTGACACAGACCGGACACCCCGGCCCGCTTACCAGCCGGAGCGCCGGTGGGAGCAGTGCCCTGATCCCCCAACGGGAGATGGCCAGGGTGTGCGTCCCGCAAATCTCCATGACCACCAGTTGCCTGGACCAACCGGCCGTCAGGCGGCGTATCTCGGCCAGGAGGGTCGCAGCCAACCCCGGGTCTCGCCAGCCGGTTACAACGTGGTCGGGTAGCTGGGGTTGAGAGGCCGTCATCACTCGTCTCGCCCGGCAGTGCCTGCCGCTTCGTCACCGGTGCGTGCCGTACCCGCCCCTTCAGCGCCTGTGTCCGCCAGTTCACGCCACGCCGCCAGGCTCGCTTTCGCCTCTTCCTGATCGAGCACCTGGATCGCCACGCCGACGTGAACCAGCACCCAATCCCCGACCCGGGCCTCGGGGGTGAGCGCCAGGCTGATGCTGCGCCGGTTGCCGGCCAGCTCCACCAGGGCGGTTTCACCATCATCCATCCGGTTGACGATACGACACGGAATTGCCAAACACATCTGCACGTTTCCCCCCCAACCGCCTACCGCCCAAATTCAGCGGGTGAACGGCACGTTCACCCACTTCCACTCGCAGTCCCCCACTTCCCACGGGCAGCCGCCAACACCGCCTGGCCGACTGCCAATCCCCCATCCCCCGGCGATACCCGGCGGGCTTCGGCCACTTGGAAACCCGCCCGTTCGAGCAAAGCCCGCAACCGGCGACTCAAGTAGCGGTTGTGGAAGCAGCCGCCCCCCAGGGCTACTCGTCTATATCCCGTCAGTGCGGCGGCGCGCAACACTGCTCCGGCCAGCATCTCCACGACCCGCTGTTGAAAGTACAGAGCCACCTCGGCAGCCAGCCGACCCTGCTGCAGACACGTGAGGAGTCCCCGCCACAAGCTCGCTACCTCGAGCTCTTCCTGCAGCGTACCTACCGAACCTGGTGAACCGGATACTTCCGCCCAACCCGCGTCCGCCGCGATCGTGTCCCCGACGGTGTCCTCGACGGTGTCCGCCACCGTCTCCTCGACCGTCTCGATCGTCTCCGCCAAGGCTTCGAGTTCCATCGCCGCCTGGCCCTCGTAACTCACTTCCGCACTGATCCCGAGCAGCCCGGCAACGGCATCGAACAAGCGCCCCAGGCTGGAAGTTATCGGATGTTGAACGGGCAGCCGCTCCAATCGCCGCTCCATCCGCCCCCCCTGCGGGCACTTTAGCAACCGCGCAATAAGCCTCAGCTCCCGCCGTCGCCCCGGCCAGCGAGCTTCCAGCCAGGGCCACAGATCCGGCGTCAACATTGCCGTATACGCCGCCGCCAGCCGCCACGGCCTGCGGATGGCCGGCTCACCCCCGGGCAAAGGCAGGTACTGCAGGTGTGCCAGACGCCGAAACGGTAAAGCCAGCGAGTCGACCGCAAAAAGCTCGCAGCCCCAGATACGGCCGTCGCTCCCCCATCCCGTCCCATCACAGGCAAGCCCGAGGCACTCTTCCGTCCATCCTTCCTCAGCCATCACGGCAGCCACATGCGCCTCATGGTGTTGAACATACTGCATCTTGAGCCCTCGCTCGGCTGCCAACCGTTCACCCAGTAACCGGGAACGGTAACCGGGGTGCGGATCGACTACGACGGCGGCAGGCGTGAAGCCAAGCAGTTCACAAAAGGACGTAAGCTGTTCATACATATAAAACTCGAGCTCGACAGTCCCCAAATCGCCGATATGCG
>JBLNBY010000414.1:0-4013 GCA_050260295.1 Bacteroidota bacterium | reverse complement strand
CTCCGGACGGCCAGGCCGCACTCAAGCGGATCCCGCCCCCAGGAGGAGAGGCCGACTGGGAGGCTGCCGGCCACCTCGTTACCGCCATAAGCTCGGCTCGGACCGCGGCCGTGGTGGTACTGACGGATGAGTCCCTTACCCAAAATGAACTCAGCCGCTTCTTCCCGCAGCTCAACCGCCTGATAACTCTGGTCCCGGCGTCCCGACTAATCGTGGCCAACCTCGGCATCGTCGACCTCGAGGTGCAGCCGGTCGGAGACTCGCTCACCCGGTATCAGGTTTTGGGGGTGGTCATGAACGGCGGGCAAGCGGCGGCCGATTTCACTTTGCACTGGTACAACGACGGCCGTCTCCTGGCAACGGACCGGGGCCGGATCGACCCGGGAGAGAGGGCCAAACTGGTGCGCCAGGTAGCCCTGCTTCCCGGGACCAGCCTGAAGCTGGAATTGGTGACGGACGGCCCGGACCTGCTGGCCGCCGACAACGAGGCCTTTGCCGTCACCCTTCCCTTGCGTAACGTGCAGGTTCTGCTCTACGCACCGGGTGAGAGCGCTGTGGCCCGTGCCTTGCTGGCCGCTGCGCGCCTCGCCCTCGTCCAGCGAACTTCCGCCGATGAAACGCTGGCGTTCTCAGGCAAAGACTGGTCGCAATACGACCTGGTCGTCTTCGATCGGGTCCCACCTCCAGTCCGACCGCCACTTCCGACCGTGGCGGTCGGACTGGCGCCCGGGGCAGCCAGGGCCCTGCTTACTCCCCTGGAGACGGCTGCGCTCAACCAGCCAAACGGTCAGGCTGCAGGTCAAGCCGCAGTGGACTACGATCACCCCCTCTCCCGGTACGTTCACTGGGACGAGATCCGGCTCGCCCCTGCCCGCACGGGCAGTACCACATCGGCCTGGTCACCTTGGCCCGTCCTTCCGGGCGCGCTGCCGCTCTGGCAGGTACGGGAGGGGGCGCTGGTCCAGGTGGCTGCCGGCTTGCCGCCCCGGGTCATCGTTGCCTTCGATCTTTACGACTCGGATTGGCCGCAACGCGTTTCCTTCCCGGTTTGGGTCAAAAACCTCCTCGACTGGGCTTTGCCCTGGGTCACCCGCCCCATCGGCCCCGTACTCCGGCCCGGCGAGGCTCTTCCCGAATGGTTTCTGGGCGCGACAGGAATTCGCCCCGGTCCGGAAACGGAAGCTCCCGGCTGGGAGATCGTAACCCCCGACGGCAGCGTCCAACCCCTGCCACCCGGCCAATCCCTTGCGGCCTACCGGCTTCCGCCGGACGCCCCGCCCGGACCATACTGGCTGCGGCGGCAGAGGGGCAAAGTGCTGGCTGGCTGGTCCGTCTCCTTGCTGGCGGAGCAGGAGACGCAACTGCTCGTACCTACACCCGATCCCACGGCGATGGCGTCGAACGCAGCCGAAGGAGGTAATCAGCTGCCAAGCGAGCAGTTGCAGGTAAGCGTCCCATCCCAAGCGGGCAGCCAGCTCCCGGTCGACATCCCAAGCGAGGTGCCCGAAGCCCGCACCAGCCGCAGCAACCGTCCGCTCCTGGAGGTTCTCGGCACCCTTCTCCTCATCCTGGCGCTGGCAGCCGAACTGGCTGTCGCTTTCTGGGAGAGCCGGCCGGTAGCCCGCCCTCGGGTCGGGGCGAAAGGGGGCACACCAAGCCGGTGAGTCTACCGCTCTTCTTGGCACGACCTTTCGCTCTGCTGCTGCTTGTGCCGGCCGTCGGGGCAGGGCTGCTGCTTCTGCCCCCGACGCGGTCTTGGGGGCGCCGGCGATGGATGCTGCTTTTGCGTCTCCTTGCCGTCTGCCTGGCAATACTGGCTTTGGCCGGCCCTCATCTACGACGTCCGGAACCCTCTTCGGCCCGCATTTACCTGGCCGACCTCTCTGACAGCGTCACCCCCGCTGTACGGGATACGGTGGCAGAATGGCTGAAGCGGGAGCTGGCAGCAACCGATGACCGGCGTCTGGCTGCCATCGTCGCTTTCGGTTCACGAGCAGTGGTGGAAAGGCCGCTCCTTCCAGCCACGGAAGCGGGCTTCGCAGGGTTTCAATCCCGGCCGGAAGGTGGGGGCACCGACCTTGGCAGCGCCCTCTCGCTGGCAACCAGCCTCGTGCCAGCGGATCAGCCTGCCCGTCTCGTCCTCCTGTCCGACGGCGCTGAAACCACCGGCTCGGCCTTGCTGGCTGCCGAAGAACTGCGCCGGCGGGGCATCCCCGTGGACGTACTCCCCCTCCCTGCCGCTCTGGGTGCGGAAACCGGGCTGGCCGGTCTGCGGCTTCCTCCCACGGCGCGGCTGGGCGAAACACTTGTGGTTACCATTTCGATCCAGCATTCCGGTGAACCAACCCACCTGCCCCTCCGCGCCGAGTTGAACGGGACCGTAGTGTTTTCCGGCACGATGGAAGTTCTGCCGGGGCTGACCGGCTTGCGGATTCCCGTAACCTTTTCGGAACCGGGGCTGGCCCGCCTGCGGGTAACGATCCTGCCCGCGCGTGACACCCTCACCGACAACAACCGAGCCGAAACGGTCGTGCTGGTTCAGGACAGACCAAGAGTTCTGCTCACCACCTCGAACCCGGCTGCGATGGCGGGTGGCGGAGCAGCAGAGCTGGCCAAGGCCCTCGGAGACATGGGGATCGAATCGGACCTCGTCTCCCCCCTCGAGTTGCCGGCTCAGGTGGGCGACTATGCGCCCTATGCTGGCGTGGTGCTGGCTGACCTGCCGGCGTACCTGCTCAACAACACCCAACTTACTGCGTTGCAAAACTTCGTTGACAGGCTGGGTGGCGGACTGGTAGTGCTGGGTGGACCCAACAGCTACGGACCGGGCGGGTACTTTGGAACACCGTTGGAGGCGGTACTGCCCGTCTATTCGGAAGCGCCCGAACGAGTCTACGCTCCCAGTCTGACCATGCTGATCCTGCTCGACCAGTCGGGCAGTATGGGTGATGTGGTGGGCGAAGACGGGATCAAAAGTAAGCTGGAGATCGCTCAGGAAGCCGCCGTGGGAGCGGTGGCCCTGTTGAATCCAGGAGATCTGGTCGGGGTCCTTGCCTTCGAGAGCACCCCCACCTGGGTGGTACCCCTGCAGCGGGCCGAAAACCGGACCGTGATCACCCAGCAGATCAGCCGCCTGCAATCGGGCGGGGGCACAGCAATTGCTCCAGCCCTGGAAGAGGCAATCCAGGTCATGGAAGGCGTCGACAGTGCAGTCAAGCATGTCATTCTCCTCACCGATGGCCAGGCTGAGGGAGATCAGTTCGACGCTCAGGTCAACCGGCTGCGCCAGGCCGGTGCTACCCTATCGACAGTGGCCGTCGGCCGGGACGCCGATCGCGAGCTGCTACAGAAACTAGCTACCACAGGAGCAGGCCGCTATTACTATGCGGACGATCCCAACCAGGTCCCCCGCATCTTTGCAGCCGAAACCTCCACTGTCACGCAAGAGCTGAGGATCGACCGGCAGTTCACTCCCCAGGAAGTAGATACTCTACCCTTCGTTCGCAGCCTGGTTTCGACGGGGAGGCTACCGCCGCTGGGGGGCTATACCATAACCACCCCCAAACCGGGGGCAACGGTCTACTACGCGGTCCCCCCCGATGGTGAACCGCTTTTGGTCGGCGGGCGATCCGGTCTGGGCAAGAGCATGGCTTTCACCTCCGGACTGGGCGGCAGCTGGGGCGAAAGCTGGCGGCGCTGGCCGCTCCTTCGCGAATTCCTGGCGCAACTCATCCTTTCGACGTTGCCAACCAGCACGGGTGCGGGGCTCAACCTGCGCCTCGAGTTTGCCGGCGACCGGGCGGAACTCACCCTGGAGGCGCTCAACCCTGACGGCACATACCGGCACTTCCTAACCCCGAGCGCCACACTCCTCGCCCCTGATGGTACTGTCAGTCAGCAGACCCTGTCTGAGAGTGGCCCGGGGCTCTACCAGGCGAGCTTCCCGGCCGCCGCTCCCGGCCAATACCTGGCTAACGTAACGGTCGGTGAGGAACGTACTATGGCAGTGGCCA
>JBLNBY010000413.1:0-4604 GCA_050260295.1 Bacteroidota bacterium | reverse complement strand
CAGAGCGTAAAGCTTTCCTTCATAGCGGGAAGCTTCGATCGCGTTCGGATAATAAGCTTGGAGAAAGTCGGGGGTGACGTACTTGTCCAGCGGGAGCAACGGCCCCGTACTGGCGAGGTTGCGGAAGTTGATTCCCCAGAGCCACATGATGTCCGGGGGTGTGCCGCCCACCGTCATCGCCAGCACCTTGTCCTGCCAGATGAGCGGATCCCCGATGGGAGTAACGCTGATCGTCACCCCCGGGTGAGCTTTTTCGTAGAGTTTGAAAGCTGCCTCATAAGCCTTGGTCTGGCGGTCACTGTTGGACACTACTACAGCGGTCAGCGCAACGGCCTTGTCTGCCGCCAACGCCGGCACGGATGCGAGTGACAACATTCCCGCCACAGCTACCGCGCCCGCCACGACGGCCATCACGATGTTTGGGCGTACCTGGCGCAGCACCGTACGTAACCGGTAACCCGCACCTCTCATCCGCACTCCTCCTTACCGAAATCGTTTGCATTGCAAGAGTGTGGAAACACCCCTGGCAGACTTCGTTGTTATCGCCACGATTCCTTCAATCGTCCAGAGCACCGACCACCGCGTTGGCCACCAGCGGGCGGAGACGGATGTGGCTGTCGTTATCCCGGTTGGGATGTACCCGGTTGGTCAGGAGAACCACATAGAGGTCCCGTTCGGGATCGATCCAGATCGAAGTGCCCGTAAACCCGGTGTGGCCGTAGGCGAAGGGCGACATCAGGTCGCCTGCCGACGAGAAGCGGCCATCGCCCCGCAGCAGCCACCCCAGTCCTCGTTCTTCTTCCAGTCCGGCCGTATGTGAACGGGTGGCCGCCTCGATGACTGCCGGACTCAGTATACGCACCCCTTCCAGCGTGCCGCCCTGCAGGTACATGCGGCAGAAACGTCCTGCGTCCCGGGCGGTGGAGAAGAGCCCGGCATTGCCGCTCACCCCCTGCATGGCCCGGGCGTTCTCATCATGAACCTCTCCTACCAGCACCCCGGAACGGTTTGGCTTTATCTCGGTCGCAGCAATCCGGGGTCGGAGGCTGGCAGGCGGGCAATACATGGTATCGGGCATTGCGAGCGGTTCAAAGACCTCTTCGGCCAGAAACTCATCCAGCCGCTGTCCCCGCACCCGCTGAATGATCTCACCCAGCAGGATGAAACCCAGACAGCTGTACACCACATGCTCCCCGGTGCGATACTCCAGCGGCATGCTGCAGATCTCGGCGATCACTTCGGCCGGCCCCTGACCCCGCGAGTGAAGATCCTTCCAGGCCGGCAGCCCGGAGGTATGGGTGAGGAGATGCCGCAGGCGGACTTTCTCTTTTCCCTCCCCCTTCCACTCGGGCACGAAGAGTGAAACCGGATCGTCAAGGCGAATCTCTCCCCGGTCGAGCAGCATCAAAGCCGCGGTGGTCGTGCCCATCACCTTACTGCACGAAGCCATGTCAAAGATGGTGTCTTCCCGCATCGGTCGCTTCTCGTTCTCCGGCTCGACCTGAGCCCACCCGTAGGCGACCGGCCCGTATTCCTCCCCTTCATAGCCCACCAGCAAGACTGCACCACACAGCTTCCCCTCGTCGACAAACCGTTTGGCCACCGCTGCCGCCCGGCCAAAGCGGACGCTGATGTTGCTGCCCACCAGTTCAACACCCCTTTACTCCTGATCCCTTGATTCCTTTACTTCTCTGCCCGTGAACTTGTCCCGATGAGTTGCCCAAACCCGATAGCTTTGCCGCAAGCGGGCAAAGAGGCCGGGCCCGGAATTCTCACTGTCCCCGCAAAGCGCCGTTGCCTCACCGCCAAAATGATGGGTCAGCGCCAACAGAACCGCTCCCACCGCCGGTTCTACCGGCAGGGGAATCAAGGTGATGTTCGCCTGCGGAGCAAGCCCCGCTAATGCCTGCCGCACCCAACCCCACATGGGTGAACCGTCTGCGAACAACCCTCCGGAAACGACCACCTTCACCCCGGGGTCAGTGAGGCGGCCCAGTCGCCGCAGAGCCGTAACGATCAGTTCGGCCAGCGCAGCCGCTCCCGACTGCACCAGTTCCAGCGCTACTTCATCGCCGGCCTGAGCGCATGCCACGACGATGCGGCTGAGGGCGGCGATCCGGGGACGGTCGAGGCCACCCTGATAGACGAGGGGCAGCAGGGCGAGGGGGGTGGCGAGACTCAGTTCAGCAAGGATCTTTTCTGTGAGCAGGGTCTGTGGGCCACGGCCGTCCGCTGCCCGCAGGACGGCGATAAGCGCCCGGCGGCCCAAATCGTAACCGCTGCCCTCATCCCCGAGGATCGGGCCCCAGCCCCCGACCCGGACGGTGGCCGAGCCTGCGCTATGGGAGCTACCAGGACAGGACTCGGCCTGGGCGTAGACGATCGATCCGGTCCCGGCAATCAGGGCTGCGACCGCTCCTTCGGTCCGGCCGGCGGCCAGGACGATGGCAGCGTCGTTGACCCATAGCAAAGGCCAGCGCTGCCAGCCCCAGGCGGCCAGCGCCTCGGTCAGCACCCGTTGATCGTCCGGCCGATCGGCCCCGGCCATGCCCAGGCAGACAGCGGCCGGGACATCCGCCAGCGGCCCGGCCTCGGCTGAAAGCCCGGCCCTGGCCGGCGCTTCCGCCAATGCCGCCCGCAGCGCTGCATCCAGGGCCTGGGCCGCCGCCTGCGCCCCCACCACCATGTAATTTGAAGGGCCGCTCTCCCCCCGCCCGAGCAGCGTGCCGTCGAGCGCCGCCACCCAGCACCGGGTGCGGGTGCCACCACCGTCAATCCCTGCGACCCATGGCCGGGGAGCAAGCCCTAACCCAAGCCCACGCCCCTCTGCCGCACCCTCTCCCAACAGCCATCCCTCCATCCCGCATGCCGGCTCTTTACTCATAGCGGCTGTTACTCATACAGGTAGTACTTCCGGCTCTCTTCGACGAAGCGACGAGACTTTTCGTCCCAATCGGCCAGGATGGCCCGGGCGTCGTCGCCTGCGTCGATGCGGCGTCGTAACTCGTCGCCGCCGGCAAGAAGGTCGATGAAGAGGGGCCGGGAAGGCTGTCCTTCTTGTACTGGCCCCTGCGGTCGCCGCCAAGCGAACTCCTGCGGGAAGAGCTTACGGGCAGTAGCCAGCATGTGTACACCGACGGCAACAGCACGGACAGCAGTACGTTCGGCAATGTGAATCTGCACACCCCCGCATGTCTGGGCCTGGTGTTTGCTGAAAGTGGGCACGAACCAGAGGGGACGGAATAGCACCCCTGGTAATTCCAGCTCGTTGAGAGCGTCGGCCCACGCGTACGGATCGATCCCAGGAGCACCGATGATCTCGAACGGTCTGGTCGTCCCCCGGCCCTCGGAAAACGTCGTTCCTTCGAAGAGGCAAGTGCCGGGGTAAAGGGTGAGACCCTCGAGCGTGGGCAAGTTGGGCGACGGCATCACAAACGGCAGCCCGGTATCGTCATACCACATCTCCCGCCGCCAGCCCGCCAGAGGCACTACCGTCAGATCGGCCGGCTTCGCCTGGCCTTCGTTGAAGAGCCGGGCAAGCTCCCCGATGGTCATCCCCGTCCGCATCGGGATCGGCCGTCCGCCCACGAACGAAGCAAACTTCATATCCAAGATGTTTCCCTCGGTTATCGCGCCGGTGATGGGGTTGGGACGGTCGAGCACTACTACCGGCAGGCCATACTCTGCTGCTGCTTCGAGCAGGTACGCAAGAGTATAAAGATATGTGTAATAACGGCAGCCGGCGTCCTGAATGTCAAATATGAAGACATCGAGGTCACGCACTATCTCCGGAGTCGGACGGCGAGTCGCCCCATACAGGCTGTATACAGGCAGTCCGCTGCGGGGGTCGATTTCGTTTCCCACATGAACTCCGTCCTGTGCCGCCCCCCGGACGCCATGCTCGGGTCCGAAGAGCGCCGCCAGCCGGATCGAATCCCCGCTGAACAGCAGATCTACGTTGGCACGTACGCGCCTGTCGACACCGGTCGGGTTGGTAACCAACCCCGCCCGGGCGCCCCGAAACCGCCTGGCCGCCTCGTTCCTGCCGGAGAGGAAGACTTCCAGGCCACTTTCCACTTCACTCATGAGTCCGCCTCCTTGTCGTGCCAGTCACTGAAAGAATCCAAGTCCCCGTATCGGTTCACAGTGCCTGTTGTTTATCGTCTCAGTCCCCCTGTCGTGCCCCGCTGAAGCAACACGACCGCCTCGGCTGCCATTCCTTCACCTGTCCCCACCCAGCCGAGGCCTTCGCCAGTCTTGGCCTTGAAGTTCATTTGCATTTTGTCGATACCGAGGGCCGCGGCCAATTGAGAAACGATAGCGTCCGCATACGGTGCAAGCTTGGGCCGCTCGGCCGAAACCACCGTGTCCACGTTGACCACCAGCCAGCCGTTTGCCTGAAGTAGCTGGCGCACCTGCCGGAGCAGAGCCAGGCTGTTTGCTCCCTTCCATCGAGGATCGGTGTCGGGAAAGTGACGTCCGATGTCGCCCAATCCCGCCGCCCCCAGGCAGGCGTCGATTACCGCATGGGTGAGCACGTCGCCATCGGAATGGCCTGCCAAACCGAAATCGAAGGGAATGGTGACACCCCCGAGCACCAGCGG
>JBLNBY010000412.1:0-4336 GCA_050260295.1 Bacteroidota bacterium | reverse complement strand
GATCAAGGAGGTGTGAGTAGCGGACTCCGTTCTCGACGAAAAACCGCTCATAGTCTCCGGAGGTTACTGCGGCCCCCGCCGCGAGGTTGATTATCCCAACCGCTCCCGAACCTCGCGGGTTCCGTACGCCGATACGCCATCTTCCTCCACCCGGCCGGCTTCCGATAACCAGAATGTCACCCCCTGCGTCAATCAAAGCCGCACTTATGGCACCAGCCCTGAGATATCCGCGCAGGACCTTGCCCGCTGCGTCCACCGCATAGCCCTTAGCCGTTGCGCCGAGGTCCAAGACCATTCCGGGACGGCACAAGTACGCCGTGCGGCGAGTCCTGTCCAAAATCAGCTCCTGATAGCGAACCAGGTGGCGGGCGGCTGCGACGTCCTCCGGTGCCGGCACTCGGGGGTTTTCACGGGAGAAGCCCCACAGGTCCACCAAAGGACCGATGGTGGGGTCCAGCGCCCCTTCGCTCATCCTGGATACCTGCAATGTTCTGTCCAACAGGTCGAACAGGCCAGCGGACACAGGCACTGCCCGTTTGCCCGCCGCTTGGTTTATACGTGAGACTTCGCTGTCCGGATTGAACCGGTCGGCAAAGGCGGCAACCTCCTGCATCGCCCGGTAGGCCGCAGTTCCGGCCCGTCCTGAAGCCGTCTTGTCCCCCCAAACCTGAATGCGCACGACCGTGTCCATGAGAAAACGGATCTCAGAGAAAGCGGGTTCTGATCGGCCACTCGTATCCGGCTTCGCTCCTTCAGCGAGAGACAATCCTTCAACGTCCGCAAAACGGCTGGCTGCCAGGAAGACAAGCAATACGAGAAAAGGAGCGACCGCCATTTTCAAGAACCTGACCACCGTGGCCGGAGTGCGTCCTCTTCCTACCATCGTCATGGCCAACTCCCTAATTGGCCGGAGCCGCCTCTATCGTGACCAGGACCTTGTTCGGGAGGCAAGCCGAGAAGTCGTCTTTCTTGCTGAGCCAGCCAAAATGGACACAGACCTTGTCCCGACACGGAGAGTCAATTACTCTGGCACGGGCGCCCTCGATCTCGATAGTCGTTTTGCCAAGAGGTCCGGTGACAGTGATGAGTCTCCGCTTGGTCAGCAGGGTCAGCGGAAGGCGCGCCACCACGCGGTTCTGCTCCTTTTCCACCTTCGCGACGACCAGATAGAGGACTTCGTTGTTTTTGCCCAGCACCGTCGAGGCAGGGACCAGGCACAGACCGAACACGAGCCAACAGATGAACAGCCAAATGGTCCTCGACATCGACTCCATGAGTTTCACACGACACCCTCCCGACTGGTAAGCCAGCCTTTGGTGAGTGCGAGACTGCGGTCGCTCACTAGGCCAACGAACCACCCCGTCACGCCGGAGGCAAGCGTGAGGAACGGCCAATAGCCCCACAGTCCCGGGTAGTGCATAAGCTTCACCGCGGTGATGATCTGAGCCGTGCTGTGAGCCACCGCTCCCAGGACGCTGGCCAACGCATTCGAGCCTCTGGGTTTGACGGCGACCGCGGCCGACATTACCAGAGCACTGCTCACGGCACCGAAGAACCCCATCCAAAAACCCGGGCCGAGCAGACTGCCGCTCAGCAGCCCTCCCAACATACTCCTCAGGATGCTCACGCCTACTCCACCCCCGAAGCCAAGTGTTCGCAGCGCCACAAGGGTGGCTACGTTTGCCAGGCCCAGCCTAGCCCCTGGGAGAGGAAGCGGAGGCATTAAGCCCTCTACCACGTGCAGCGCCGTGGCCAAGCTGACCAGAAGGGCCATGGCCACCTGAGCCTTGATTCGTCTTGAGGGCTTCGAATTCACGCCAATTAATCCTCACACACTGCCTGTCGCCACTGGTGCAACGACGAAGAAAGGGCTTGGGCGGTAAGGAGGGGAGCCAAGCCAAGGCTGGCTCCCCCCCCTTGCCCTTACTTCTTGCTGGCGATCGCTGAAGCGATCGCGGCACGCACTGCGTTGATGACTCCCTCGCTGGACAAGGTCGCTCCGCTGACGGCATCTACCTTGGTGCTCTGCGCCTCCACGATCGCGTCCGGCAGAGTCTCGAAGGCGGCGTCGGACAGAAGCGGCGTGTCGCCGTGCTGGAGTATTTTGACCTCGACGATCCGGCCGTCGGTGATAGTCACTTCGACAGTCACCGGGTCTTCCTTGCCCATGGCCGCCCCGGTGTATTTCCCGTCAGGCGCATTGATTGGGGTGGAGTAGACATCTGCCAGCTTGGAGAGGTCCGCCAACGGCACGAGGGGCTTCATCTCCTCTTTGGGCGCAACCGGCCCCCCCTCCGCCATGACCAGGGAGGCGGTCGCCATGCCGAACACCACCGCAATCCCCACGACCAAGGCCAGGCGGTTTCCTTTACGAGCTCTCATCATGACCAAATTGCTCCTTCTTCTCAGAGACCCATCGCCGCGTTCCGGCCGGCAATACGGCCGAAGACGATGATGTCAGCGATGGCATTTCCGCCGAGGCGGTTGGTTCCGTGAATACCACCGGTTACTTCACCTGCGGCGTAGAGGCCGGGGATGACGGCGCCGTCCACGCCGACCGCCTGGGCGTTGGTATTGATCTGGATGCCGCCCATCGTGTGGTGCACCGTCGGGACACGCGGGCTCGCATAGAACGGCGGCCGGTCGAGACGGACCCTCATCAGGGTCTTGCCGAACTCGGGGTCCTTCTTGGCATCCACGTATGAGTTGTAGTCCTTCACGGTCTTGACCAACGCGTCGACCGGCACGTTGATCTTCCTGGCCAGTTCCTCGATGGTGTCCGCCTTGAACGCATACCCCTTGGCTACGACATCGTCCGCCTTCTGGCCAAAGGAGCTGATTCCGTGTCGGACGGTAATGGACTGGGAGTCATTGATCACGTACATCAAGCTATCCGGCTGGTTGAACAACGCTGCGGTCAGTTCGTCCCTCCGGCCGTCCTCTTTCACGAAGCGTTTGCCCAGCTTGTTGACGAAGATCTGCTCGTCCGCGCCGCCCTCAACCCAGTTGTCCAAGGCGCCGGTGCCGGGCGTCCCAAGCGGAAGCAGTTGAATCCACTTCATACCGACCAGGTTGGCGCCGATTTCCTGCGCCATGAGGTAGCCGTCTCCGGTCGCACCCGGGTGGTTGGTGGTTCCGATCGCAGCGGTCAGCTTCGGATTGTACTTCATCCGCATTTCGACGTTGGCACCGAACCCGCCGGTTGCGAGGACGACTCCTTTGTTGGCGCGAAACTCGACGGTTTTGCCGTCCTTCGTGGTCGCCTGGACTCCGATGACGCGCCGCCCGGCGGTGAGCAGATGCGTGGCTCTGGTGTTAAGCAGTATCTTTACGCCGCGCTTATCGGCCTCCGCCTTCAGGATGCGGATGTACCCGGTGCCAAGAGGATCAACCGACGAGTGGCCGCGCGCCCAAAGACCTCCCGTGACGGTGAATACGTCCGGCCTGAACCTCATGCCGAGGGATTCAAGCCAATGGATCCCGTCCAGGGCGTTCTCAACCAGGGTCGCCACCAGGGCAGGGTCTCCCTGGTAGTCGCCGCCTTTGAGCGTCTGGTAGAAGTGCCACTCGATCGAATCCTTGACGCCCGCCGGCCCCTGGCGCTCCGGGTCGACCGCGTTATACTGTGCCCCGGACCGGATGGTGTTTCCACCCAGCATCGGCATCTTCTCCAGCAGAATGACGCTGGCGCCATGGCCGGCCGCTTCGACCGCGGCTGCCAGGCCAGCGCCGCCACCACCGACGACGATGACATCTGCTGCCGTGGGTGCGTCAGCCGCCAGTGCGCCAGCCGCTCCGACAAGCAGACAGAGCGTCAGTACCAGTCCTGTGATGACCCTTTTCAACTCTCGTTCCCCCTCTTTGTTTCTTTCTTTGTTCTCGGGCTTGCCAGGTGTCTAAATCAACTCACCCCCTTGTGTTCCTATATACGAAACTGTGTTTCACCTGGCGGCCCAAGTAAATCGGTTCCTTTGGAACCGATTGTTTCTGTCTGTGAAACTCTTAACTTCCGACCGGAGAACCAAGCGCCTCGGAAACGGCTTGCCCAATGCGTTTGGTCAGGCATATCGTCTCTTCAAGGTGCTCTCCCCGCATTCGACCGCTGGGAGCAACGACCCCGAGCGCGGCGATAGCCCTGCCTGAATTGTCGAACACCGGTGCTGCCACGCCGACCACGCCTTCGATATACTCCTCGTCGTCGATCGCATAACCCTGTTGTCCAATGGTTCTCAAATGCTCCAAGAATTCCTGCTTGTCGCAAATGGTGTTTGCTGTGAAGCGCGGCAGCTCTCCAGGAGGTAGAAGCCGCTCCACTTCGTCGGGTGGAAGGTAAGCC
>JBLNBY010000411.1:0-3377 GCA_050260295.1 Bacteroidota bacterium | reverse complement strand
CCGCCCATACCGCCTCCGACCACCAGGACATCGCACCTTTCGGGCCGGGCCTCAGGATCTGCCACGGCCAACACGCCCGGAAGGGTTTCCCAACTGTTCGTTGCCATGAATAGTACCGGTCCTTTCCCGCTTGGATTGTGGGGGAACGCTCCCGTTCATCAGTGCTCGTTCGCCACTTCCGGTTAATTATAGGAGAGCATGTACCCCTCATTCCAGAGGAAGCCTGCACATGATAAAGAATTAACTGTGACGGGCAGTTGACCGCATTGGCGGTACGCAGGAATACACGCTATGCAGTAATGCAGGAGAGCACGAATTGAACCGGGAGGTTTGCTGCATGGAAGTAAAGCTTTTGCCAGACAAACTGGCCAAACGCCAGCGGGAGATCGAGCCTTTTCAGTTTCGTGAACGGCGGGAAGCTGGCAACTGGCGGGCCATGGACGGGCGGCTCAACCGGGAAGCGGCCCGGCCCGGGTTCGACGATAGCAGTTGGCGGCGCTTTGCCGTCAATGACACCTGGGGTGGACGGGATGCCACACTCTGGATGCGGACCCGAATCGCCATCCCGCCCGAGTGGGCCGGACAGCGGGTAGCCCTGCGACTCAGACTCGGTGGCGAAGCGCTGGTCTACCTCAACGGCAGGGCGTTACAAGGAGTCGACGACAACCATACCGAGGTCGAACTCTCTTCGGTCCTTGCGCCCGGTGAGGAGGCCTTCCTTGCGGTAGAAGCATGGAGCGGAATGGGCAGTGAAACCCATGCTTTCCGGGAAAGCCAGCTGGTGGTGATCGACCCGCCGGTACGCCGCTTCGTATTGGATTTGCAGGCGGCGCGGGAGCTGGCGGACGCGGTCTCGGCGGAATCGCCGCTGCGGGAAGCGATCTTGCGTGCGGCCGACCGGGCAGTGGATCGGGTCGATTACCTGCACAAGGGGAGTGAAAGCTTCCGGAGCTCCGTCGAAGAAGCTTCTCGCCTTCTCCGGGACGAGTTGTCCCGGCTGGCGGCAGAATACGGGCCCCGGGGACAACTGCACCTCATCGGCCATGCCCACATCGACCTGGCGTGGCTTTGGCCGATCCGGGAAACCCGGCGCAAGGCGGGGCGTACCTTTGCCACTGTCTTACAGTTAATGCGGGGTTTCCCTCCCTACTACTTCGGCCAAAGCCAGCCGCAGCTCTATGAATGGCTGAAGGAAGACTATCCAGAAATATATGAAGGCATCCGCCGCCGGGTGGCGGAAGGCCGCTGGGAGCCGTTGGGGGCGCTCTGGGTGGAATCAGACTGCAACCTCTCCAGCGGCGAGGCGCTGGTGCGCCAGGTGGTCTACGGCAAGCGGTTCTTCCGGCGTGAGTTTGGCTATGATTCGCGGGTAGCGTGGCTTCCCGACGCGTTCGGCTTTACCTGGAGCCTGCCCCAGATCCTGCGCAAAGCGGGGGTCGAGTACTTCGTCACTACGAAGATCAGTTGGAACCAGTTCAACCGCTTCCCTTACGACCTCTTCTGGTGGGAGGGTGCGGACGGGTCGCGGGTGCTGGCCCACTTCTATTTCAATCCGGTCGGTGGCTACAACGGGAATATCCGCCCGGCCCAACTGTACCGTACCTGGGACAACTTCCAGCAGAAAGAGATAGCCGATACTTCGCTCTTCAGCTACGGATACGGTGACGGGGGCGGTGGTCCTACCTGGGAGATGCTGGAGATGTACCAGCGCCTGCAGACGGCCCCCGGGCTGCCGCGGCTTTCCACTGGACCAGTGCAGAGCTTTCTCGACCATCTTCCCAAAGAAGGGCTGCCGGTCTGGAATGACGAGCTCTACCTCGAGCTGCATCGGGGGACGTTGACCACTCAGTCGGCAGTTAAGAAGGGCAACCGCCGGGCCGAGTTCGCTCTCCGCCGGGCGGAGATCTTCTCGAGCTGGGCCTCGCTTTTGGCGGGGGCGGCGTACCCCGCCGCGGAATTGGAGACGGCCTGGAAGATGCTGCTCCGCAACCAGTTTCACGACATCCTCCCGGGATCGGGCATCCACGAGATCTACGAAGACGCCCTTCGGGAGCTGGATGAGGTACAGAAGACCGCGAATTGCCTGAGCGAGAAGGCAGTGCGGGCGCTCCTGCCCGGTCTGGCCGCGCCTTCGGGTTCCTTGGCCTCCCCGGCGTCAGGGGGGAGTGACTTCGATCAGATCGTCGTCTTCAACGATCTGTCCTGGGAACGGGGTGACCTGGTCCAAGTCGTTGTGCCCCGTGAATTGGTCGAGAAGCGGCAGGCAGGCGGCCGCCTGCTGGCAATCCGGACACCGGGGGGAGTAAGCCTTCCCTGCCAGGTGGTCGACCTTCCCGAGACTGACGATGGGGTGGGTTTGCTCTTCGAACCGCGTGAGCTTCCGCCGCTTGGTTGGGCGGTCTACCGCCTGCAGGTGCTGGGGGCAACGGCAACGGAGAACGGCTCTGCCTTCCGCACGGTGCTGCGGGGCGGTTCGTGGGAGGTCACCACACCTTTCTACGAAATAACGCTGGCCAAGAACGGCACGATCAGCCGTCTCTGGGACCGGCGGGCGAAGCGGGAAGTGCTGCAGTCCGGGGAGCGGGGCAACGTCATCTGGGCCTTCGAAGATAAACCCAACCACTGGGATGCGTGGGATATCGACCTCTTCTATGAGAAGAAGGGTTGGGAGGTTCAAGAGAACGCCCGGGTCGAGTTGGTCGAGAGCGGACCGCTGCGCCTCTGCTTCCGCATCCACCGCCACTTCCTCGACTCGCATATAGTTCAAGAGATGCGCCTCTACCGGCACTCGCCCCGGATCGATTTCGACACCGAGATCGACTGGCACGAGCGGGACATCCTGCTGAAAGCCGCCTTCCCGGTGGCGGTGCGCAGCCGCCAGGCGACCTACGATATCGCTTACGGCCATATTGAACGGCCGACGCACACCAACACCAGCTGGGAGCAGGCCCGCTTCGAGGTGGCAGGGCACAAGTGGGTCGACCTGTCCGAAGATGGATACGGGGTTAGCCTGCTCAACGATGCCAAGTACGGTCATGACGTGCATGGGTCGACGATCCGCCTGACGCTTCTCAAGTCACCGGTCTGGCCCGACCCGCGGGCTGATGAAGGACGGCAGCGCTTTACCTACTCCCTGTTGCCCCACACCGGCAACTGGCGGGCGGCTGGTACGGTTGCCCGCGCCTACGAACTCAACAGCCCCGCGTGGACCCATCTCGTCCCGGCAGGCGAGGCGGGCATGGTGGCGGAGACACAGTGGCGTCATCAATTCCTGCAGATTGGTCAGGAAAACGCCATATTGGAAGTCTGGAAAGCTCCGGATCGGGTCGATGGCTACGGAAAGGCAGGACAGGCAGGTATCGGGGAGCAGGCTGGCG
>JBLNBY010000410.1:0-3468 GCA_050260295.1 Bacteroidota bacterium | reverse complement strand
TACGTCCGCATCGGTTACCGGCCGCAGCGGCCGCTCGGCCTCGAGCCCCTTGTACTCCCCCAGCTTGACTTCGGGCGTAACCCAAACCTCTGCCTCGAAGATCAGCGGTTTGCCCTCCTCTGCCTGCGTCACCCGGATCTGGGGCTGATCCACCGGCTCGAGAGCACGTTCACGGATGGCCGAGCTGTAGGCCTTGGGTACCACTTCTTCCACGGCTTCCTGGACTAGATGCTCCTTGCCGAGGCGCATCTCCACTACCGAACGGGGCGCCTTTCCAGGCCGGAAGCCGGGAATCCGCAGCCGGGGTGCAAGCCGCCGATAGGCACGGTCCAGTGCCTTCTGCAATTCTTCGGCCGGAATCTCGACGGTCAGGGCGACGAGGTTATTTTCCCGTCTTTCAACCGATGTCTTCATCTGCGAGGAATCTCCTCCCTGTAGTACGGGTACCTGGTACGGATTACGGATGCAGAGTGAGCGAACAATGGGCAGTCGTCCCCTGTCCGCGGGGGAACGGCTGCCCTTCCAAGTCCCTGGTGCGAGAGGGGGGACTCGAACCCCCACGCCGTAAGGCCGACGATCCTAAGTCGCCGATGTCTACCAGTTCCATCACTCTCGCACGCAACTCAACACCACAGGCAAAATAATGGTGAGCCGAGAGGGAATCGAACCCTCGACCCGCGGATTAAAAGTCCGCTGCTCTACCGGCTGAGCTATCGGCTCGTCTGAATACTTCCGCAAAACCCGGGTCTGCGCTCCAGTCGGTAATATAGCACAGGCGCCCGTCTACCGTCAAACCAACCCTGTCTTACACCATCACCAGTTCTCGCTGATGTACCTTTTCCCTGGCCAGCCGGTAGAGACCCATGTATTCACCGGCCACCCGGTTCCACGAGAAGTCTTGCCGCATGGCTGCCTCAACCAGCGGACGCCAGCGTTCGGCATTCTTGTAGACGTCCAGTGCCCGGCCGATCGCCTGCACCAGCATGGAAGGTTCGTACGGTTCAAAGAGGAAACCCGTCCCGCCACCCGTCTCCTGCTGGTAATCCATGATAGTGTCGGCCAGCCCGCCCGTCGCGTGAGCCACCGGAATCGCCCCGTACCGCATGGCGATCAGTTGCCCCATGCCATCCGGTTCCTGCCGGGTCGGGAAGAGAACGATGTCTGCACCGGCATACACCCGCTGCGCCAGGACGGTGTTGAAGCCGATCTGCGTCGCCACCCGCTGCGGATAGCGCCAGGCCAGCTCCCTCGCCCATCCCTCGTACCGCCGCTCGCCCACGCCCAGGAGCACCATTTGTACATCGAGGCGCAGTATCTCATCGGATGCCGCCTGAAGCAGTTCAATACCCTTATTATCCTCGAAGCGGGTGACCATGCCAATCAGCGGCAGGTCGGCGATGGGCAGGCCCAGCTCCTTCTGCAGGGCGTGCTTGTTCAGCCGCTTGCCTTGCAGGGCATTATTCACTGAATAGTTGTGGTGCAGCCGCGGGTCGGTGGCCGGGTTGAACTCATGGTAGTTGACCCCATGCGGGATACCGAACAACTCCTGGCTGCGCTGCGCCAGAACCCCCTCGAAACCGTAGCCCCGGCCCGGCTCCTGGATCTCACGGGCGTACCGGCGGCTGACCGTACTTATTAGATCGGAAAAGACCAGCCCCGCCTTGAGGTAGCTTACCTGACCATAGAACTCGACTCGATCGGGAACGAAGTAATCATCCCCCAAACCCAGCAAGGAGAGTGCCTCCCGGTCGAAATTCCCCTGGTATTTCAGGTTGTGAACTGTAAACACGGTGGCGATCAGGCTGTAGAAGGGGTCGTGCACGTAATGGGTCTTGAGCAGGAGCGGCAACGGTCCGGTCTGCCAGTCGTGCCCGTGAATGATGTCGGGCTTCCAGCCGATCACCCGGATCATCTCCAGGATGGCCCGGGAGAAGAAAGCCCAGCGCTCGGCGTCATCAGGGAAGTCGTAGAAGCGGTCGCGGTCGAAGTAGTGGTAGCTATCGATGAAGTAAACCGGTATCAAACGGTCGACATCGTCAACGCGGGCCCGTACGTAGGATTGACGCAAAACGGCGGTTTCCCGCCGGCCATTCACCCAAACCGGGAAGTCAGCCAGAACCTTCCAATCGTCGATGCCCCGGTAGCAGGGAATGACCAGCCTGACGTCATTGCCCCAGGCAGATAGGGCCTTGGGCAAGGACCCCGCAACATCTGCCAGCCCGCCGGTCTTGGCAAACGGGGTCGCCTCCGCGGCAGCCACCAAAATCTTGTAGGTCTCATCAAATTCCTGGCCGGTCATGCTCGCTCCTCCCCACACCACCGGCACCCCGCCACCGGTGGGATTCCCGGTGGGTGGGGTGCCGGCTTCTCGACCGATAGTCTGTGGTTCGCAGCGTCGCTTTATCCGAAACCGGTCGCAGGCGGGCCGCAAATGGCTCCTTACTTATTCACTACCAGCGGTTGTAACTCCCGGGCGTAGGACGAAGACGAGATGGTGTCTCCCATACCGACCGTGCTGACCGGGTTCGGCACGACGTGCGCCGGCACGACGACCAGAATATGATCGTCCTGCTCCAGGCAACCTTCCTGAAGGAAGCGCTCGGCTGCCTTCCCCGTCAGCCGCAGATCCCGAGCCAGTGTCTCCAGGTTGTTGAGACCAATGTCGGAGAGCGGAATCTCGGCCGCCTCGAGAACACACTCTCCCTTGACATAACCTCCGTCCCGAGCCTTGAGGGCGTTGACACAGGAGGCGTAGAGACACGCATCCCGCACCTCCGTGGGCGGCAGCGGGTAAGGCTTGCGGAGGATGAGTACGTAATATCCCAGGTTGTGCACCTGGATGCGGTCCAGATCCAGTTCGCCTACGAGCGCCAGCGCACCCTGGTAGAGCGTGTAAGCCGACTCGGCCTGCTCGATGTTGTGGGCCTGCTCCTCGAAGCCAAACTCTCGCAGCACCCGCCGGATCTCATTCTCATTGATGCCAAAGCTCGACATCTCCCGGACGATGCGGCTTAGCATCTCCCGTTCCAGCTCGACCTGTTGCATCGGCACGTACTCCAGGTGGATCCGGAGCTCCGGGTTACCCACCCGCAGTGCCCGTAGATCGGCGACGCTGTCGGCCATGTACTCCTCGAATGACCGGCCGTCGGGCAGCGTGTAGCCGGCGTAATGATACCCCGCCATGAAGGCGACGTCCATCTGCTTGGCCAGCTCTCCGAGGTAAGGACGGAGCGCCGGCGGAAAGCCCATGACGGCCTCCTTCGGCCGTGTCGCCAGGATGATGCGGTTGGCCCGAGGCGTCACTATCGTCTCGTCGCCAAAATGGAAAGTGAGCCCTTTCCCATACTCGAGAATCCAGTTGATCTTGGTGGCCGTATCGTTCCGGCCGGCCTGGGACGCCGGTACGATGGAAAGCTCACCCTCGGGCGTGATCACCGGTATCTGCACCGCGGGATGGAAAAGCCGGGC
>JBLNBY010000409.1:0-2711 GCA_050260295.1 Bacteroidota bacterium | reverse complement strand
CGGGAGGTACGCTCGCGTGGGTATTCCTGAAGGTGAACTGCCCCCGTGCCCCGAGGGCAATTACTACTCAATCGGTCCGGGGGACACTCTCTACTCCATCGCCCGGGAATTCGGGATCTCGGTGGACGACTTGATTGAAGCCAATCGTGGGCGGGTTGAGCCGGAAAACCTCAGAGTAGGCCAGATCATCTGCCTACCCCTTGCGGTGCCCCGGCCGGCATGCGCCCCGGGTTGGACCACCTATCCTGTTGCAGCAGGCGACACTTTCTACAGTCTAGCGAGGCGTTTTGGAGTCACTGTTGAGCTGTTGATGCAGAATAACCCCGGCGTCAACCCCGAAGGCCTTCTCATCGGCCAGTTGATATGCGTTCCGGGCGCAACGATGCCGGGCGTGCCGGTCCCTGGCGTGCCGGCCCCGGGAGTGGGCGCCTGCCCGCCAGGCACATTCTCCTACACCATCCAGCAAGGCGATACCTTCCACAGTCTTGCGCGCCGCTTCGGGACCACCGTGCGGGAGATCCGGCAGGCGAATCCCGGCGTCGACCCCAGGAACCTTCAGCCGGGGCAGACCATATGCATTCCCCGGCGGGAGATATAGGCAACGTACACGGCGCCGAATCTCTCTTGAAGGCGCCTCTCCTCTACTGGTATCCGGACCAGTATGCCTGCCAGGGCCGCCAGCGCGCCGAGCCATGCCCACCCGCTGCCGAAGTAGATGTTGGTCCCCACCAGGTTGACCAGCTCCGACAGGTACAACGGATGCCTGACAATCCCGTAGATCCCCGTCGTGATGAGATTCTGCCCTTCCGCCTTGTCGTAGCCCTTTTCTGCGTATTTGCCTTCAGCCAGATAGCGCGGTTCGACTCCCGGCCGGCCGCAGCCATGAAGGTCGCGGCCGAGAAGGTCGAGACGACGGACCTTGGTGACGGCGGGTACCGATGGAAAGTGGCCATAACCTTCCAGGAAACGGCGGGGGGACGGGGCGCCAACTGCAGGGGGTCCGGCTATATCCAGGACCCAACGGGCAGCCGTTGGGCAGCGCGTCCCTATGAAATCATCGAGTCGGGCACGATCGCCGTAGACGCCGGCGGTCAAGGCACATGCACGAACGAAATCAGCAGTGCGAACCACCAATTGTGCAACGGTTACCTCGTCATGGAGTGGAAATGCACTGATGAGGCCCGGCACGTGACTACCTTCGTCACCAGGTTACTGCTCGTCCATAAGGGCTGCCCCGGGCCGAAGAAGTAAGCTTACCGGCCGCCGCGGCGCCCGGTGGTCCGCCTGGCCGCGATGATGTAGACCAAGCACACAACATACCCGCCAACCAGGATCCCTGTGAGATTCTGGGATATCAGCCGCGGCAGACTGGCTCGCCATGAAGGCAGGTAGAATGCGGAAAGAAGGGCTGCTGCCATAGTGCACCAGAGCATGAACACAGAGTTGGCGAAAAACGCGACGGCGCGCGAGCGTAGCCCCTCCCGGTGGAGAATCATTTGCGGCGCCCGTTGCCTGAGCTCCTCCAGGAAACCGTCATGGCTGCCTGCCCAGCGAGGCAACGACACGTCGCGCCGGGCCCGCCCGGTTGCAGAGCCGGATCCGGAGGCCAGTACGAGGTCACCCTGTCCACCGCGGCTGAGCCCCAGGGACACCATGTCTTCGTATGGGATCAGCGTCTTGCCCATCTGAAGCGCGTCAGGCCGTAGGACCACCGTCCGGGCGATATCCTTCCACATGATGAGGAATGGGATGTCTATCAAAAGCGCCATCGCCTGCCCGAAGACGACGAGCACCGTCCGCGTTGCGGGAGGCGTGCCGGGGCGGAGCGCATAGGAGCAGCCCCACAACCCAAGTCCCAATCCGGCGGCAACCCACAAACCAAAGAGCAGGTGTACGACCCACATCCCGTCGGCCAGGAGGCGCCCCCTGAAGACTCTCCGGTTTCCGTGATCGGCCATTCTGCTCCCTCCTCCAGAAGATCGTCAGAGGCGGGCTCTGCGAGGCTCCGGCGGCAAATACTTCGACGTCCGCATCCGCGGAGTCCTTCGCGGGAGCGGCGGGTACCCCCTCCTCCCGGTGCGGCCGCCGGCCCGCGCACACACTTGCGCTGAGGCATATGTTCGCGTGCAGAAGCGCATTGGCTCAGTTCCCATTAGTCTCTTACTGGCTCTTACTTCTGACCTTGCAAGACAATGCTGTCGCGAGTACCAGCATGACCTTGATGACAATCCCGGTTATGAATCTATCCGGGTTACCGGTGACTGCAGGGAATATGGGCAAATAGACCGTAAAGGTGTTGATCGCCGTATGAAGCAGAGTGGCAATGATGAGGCTTTGCTTTGTCCCAATGAACACCCAGGTGAATATTTTTGCCCGTTCTCCAACTTCATGCGGCCCTGGTGATGCTTCTCATTGTGAGAAGACCGCGGAAGGCAAGCGCCAGCCGGTCCATCCCCCGGCGACGCGTGATTGACTCCGTCCTGCAGGAATAGACTCTGAAACAGGCGAAGCAGGTCTTTGTACGCGCAAGAACCGGTTTTCTCAGGGGGGGGGGGCTTGGACCGAATGTTCATCTTGCTTCTGCTCGGCAGCCTATGTATCTCGTTCATCGTCTCCATGATGCTCGCAAGGACGTTCAGGAAGCCGGTTTCGGCGATACTCGGGCGCATCATACCCGAGGACATCAGCTCCGCATGGGTCGCGTATATCGT
>JBLNBY010000408.1:0-4661 GCA_050260295.1 Bacteroidota bacterium | reverse complement strand
CATACAATCAGCCTTACTATACCAAGCTGCCAGAACCGGCCGGAATCCGTTGCTGGTACCGCTGAAGGTACAAGCCTTCGTAGACTGGTGCAACAAGATGGAGGATGAGCCCCAGTCACCCCGGGCGCAGGAGGACTATGCATGTGAACTGGCGAAGGAAGGTCACGGAATTCCGTGGCCTCCCGGCCGCAACGATCCTTGCTGGTGCGGCAACGGGAGGAAGTATAAGAAGTGTTGTGGGAAAGTAAGCTCGATCAGCGAATTCAAGAGTAGGAGGCAATGAGGCCATGGCTGGCGCCAAGTTGCGGATCGATTTCAATAATGTTCCTGAGGAATTGCTGGCAGGGCTGATAGGAATCATCGCCGACCGTCCCGAGCTCTTCTGCCTTGTCGGTTGCTGCGACGACTGCGACTGTGACGGTGAGGAGTGCGAGTGCGGGAACGGGGAAGTCAGCGGCCAAGACAACGGGGGCCACTGCTGCTCCGATTGTGATTGCGACGATGGGAAATGCACCCACATAGATGTCACCTTCACCCACGACGAAGGACTCGGCAACAGGCTGGCTTTGGCGGTTGACGTGGAGGAGGATGGCCGGAGGGTCCGGGTCGCTTACGGGCAGAAAGCAGCAGCGTTCCGGGCGCTCGGCCGGCTGCTCGGGCAACTGGTAGCACAGGCTGCCACCGGCAGCGGTAATGCCGGAGATACCGGCATTACCGGCGATACCGTCACCATCTCGCCCTTCCGTGAAGACTCCGGTTTCACCATGCTCGGCATCATGATCGATGCTTCCCGCAACGGCGTCTTGCGGGTGGATGCCGCCAAGCAGTTTCTGCGCCATGTGGCCCTGATGGGCATCAACACGTGCATGTTATACACCGAGGACACCTACGAAGTGCCGGGCGAGCCCTTCTTTGGTTACCTGCGGGGCCGCTACACCCAGGCTGAACTGAAAGAGCTCGACGATCACGCTTTCGATCTGGGCATCGAGATGATCCCTTGCATCCAGGCTCTGGGCCACCTCTCCCAGATTCTTCAGTGGCCGGCTTTTTCGGAGTATCGGGATACGGGCGACGTGCTGCTGGCCGAGGAAGAGAAAACCTATGAGTTGCTCGAGAAGATGATCGTGGCCGCCAGCAGCCCCTTCCGCACCCGGCGAATTCACGTGGGAATGGACGAAGCCTTCGGGATCGGCGCCGGGCGCTACAAGCAGCTACACGGCGAGAAGCGGCCCTTCGACATCCTCAACGCCCACCTCGCCAGGGTGCGGGAGATCTGCCAGCGGCACGGGCTGCGGCCGATGATCTGGAGCGACATGTACTTCCGACTCGGCTCCAAGAACCACGAATACTACGACAGGAACACCGTCATCCCCGAGGATGTGAAGCAGGCCATCCCCAAAGACGTCGACCTCGTCTACTGGGACTATTACCACCTGGACAGCGACTTCTACGCAGAGTGGATCGACCGGCATCGTGACTTGGGTTCTGAGCCGGTAATGGCCGGGGGCGTCTGGACCTGGGACCGGTTGTGGGCCTCGCTGCCGTTTTCGTTTACGACCACGGACGCCTGCATGCGGGCCTGCAAGCAAAAGGGCCTGCGGGAGGCGTTCGTCACCATGTGGGGCGATGACGGCATGGAGTGCGACGTCTTCAGCGCCCTGCCCGGTATTCAGTTCTTCGCCGAACACGGCTATACCGCGGGTGATACCGTCGATCAGCAACTGCTGCGGATGAACTTCCGGGGATCGTGCGGCGCCAATGCCGATTTCGACGACTGGGTGAAGGCCAGTGCGGTGGACGCCCCGCCCGGTGTCGACGATCCGGCCAAGTGCCACGG
This sequence comes from Bacteroidota bacterium, assembly GCA_050260295.1. Lineage (GTDB taxonomy): Bacteria > Bacillota > Limnochordia > Limnochordales > DUMU01 > DUMU01. The sequence goes on along the minus strand of JBLNBY010000408.1, from coordinate 2,824 downwards.
CAACCCGGGCAAGTGGTTGCTCTGGCAGGATCCGTTGCTGCCGCTATTGGATCCGCTGGTCGACGGTCTTCCCTTGCGTGAACACTATGAGAAGCTGGCGCAGGCACTGTTTGTTGCGGCGGAAAAGGCAAACGGTGGGAATGGGGAAGTCAACGAGGCTGAAGACGCTGCTGAAGACGGTTACGATTGGGGTCAGCGCCTTCTCTTCCCCGCCCATCTAGCCCACGCCCTGGCCTGGAAGAGTGAGCTACGCCGCCGGTTGGCCACAGCCTATGCGCAGGGGGACCGGGCCACCTTGCGGCAGATGGTTGCCACCGATATCCCGGCCCTGCGGGCGGCCGTCGAGGATCTGTGGCAGATCCATCGCTCCGTCTGGATGTCCACGTACAAGCCGTTCGGCTGGGAAGTGGTAGAGGGACGGTACGGCGGACTGCAGGCCAGGCTAGCAACGCTGGCCGACGTAGTCGCCGCCTACCTCGACGGTGAAGTGGAGGAGATTCCCGAGCTCGAGGTCAAGCTGGAGAAGCAGGTCGTCTGGTCAGCTCCGGGAATGCTGCCCGAAGTGCAGTACGCAAGGGTAGTAACACCGAGCATGATCAAATGAATAACCACGACCGCTCGGGCAGTTGCCCGGGCCTTATCCATACAAGGGGGCTGTCGTAATCAAGCCTCTCCTCCACCACCGGACAGAGCAGCCGGGGTGGCCGTGAAGGTCACTGCTAGACTGCCTGCCAGCACGCTACGACTGCGCCATGGCTGTGCCGAGCTTTGTTGGTGCAGTTATACTCCAACCCGGCGCCAATGAGTGGTGCAGTTTGGTACCATCTGGGCTGCGGTGCGCCCGGAACCCTCTCCGCCCGACCCGCGGGGTTGCCAGGAGTCGGGGCCTTATCGGGGCTTTAGCTGGGTCTTAGCTGGGTCTTATCGATCCGCTCCCGCCAACCCTCCACCCTCACCCTGTCCTTACCCCCTTGCTGGCGCAGTTTTGCTCCACTTTTGCGCCCCCTGATGGTGCAAGCCTGCACCGTTCCAACCGGTCTGAGGCTGCACCGCCGCCCCTTACCGCGTCCTCGCCGTGCAGCCAGCGGAGGCCGCCCGGCCAACCTCGTTGGGCCATTTCCAGAATGGAACGGTAGTAAGGGTTGAGGCCGCTGGTGGTGTAGGTGTACTTCGCTCGCTCCCAGACGAAGTAGTTGGCGATGCATGCCGCCGTGAACTGACCGGGTTCAGCGAACGGAATCCGGCCCGTGGGGTTGTTGATTCGTATCAGCTCCGGGGAACACATCAGCTGCCAAGTCGAGACTGGTTTACCCATAGCATCGTGGTAGACGAGCCCGGTGACGGCGTCGGCAGCACCCCACACACCCTGGCGATACGCCTCGACGATGGCATGGCCGCTGTAAGGCTGCTCAGGATTGGCAAGAAAAACCAGGCGCGCCGGAATTCCGGCAACCTGGCACAGCGCGCAAGCCACCCGGGCCACATCGGTACACCAGTCAGAGCCCCGGGCGATGATCTCTTCCTCCGTACCGCCCACCACCATTGCCTCCAGCTCAGCCGGCACCCGATCGCCAAGCTTCGCCGTGAACCGTACTATGGCATTCACCCGCTCCTCCACACCGCGTGCCCCCGCCGTCGCCTGCGCGACATACTGCTCGAGCTCCGGCAGACTGCCGCGCTGGTATCGTACCTCCGTGGGGGTGAACTCTCCGTAGAGCACGCCTGCCGTCTCCGGACACAACCGCACCATCTCTTCGAGGAGGGCACGGTCCACCGACCCGGGGGAGTGTGTATCATTTCTGAGCATGACCTCGTATGCAGGTCCAAATTGACCGATTCCACGGCAGTGTTGGAGGTTCATCTTTGCTCCCCGTCCTCCGGACAGTACAATCAGCAAACTTCTATCCATTCTCTAGCCAGGAGAAGACGCCTATTCTACCTCTATCAGCGTGTTCGCATAATCGACTACGGCTTTCGCAATCACTAAAGCACTTTGGACTTCCTCCCGGGTCACCTTGGCAAACTCGCCCGGGTATCGAGCCTCCACGCTCCAACTGCTGAGTTCTGCTAGGTCTTCAAACCGGACGGGAGGTCGGTAAGCATCTGACAGAAGGCTACTTGATCGCGTTCTCCGCTGCCTGCTGGGCGTGGAAGCCTCCGAACGCTGGCAACGCCTCGGGATCCTCGACAATTCGGTTCGCCAGATACAGATCGGCCCGCGCATAGTGTAACCATTCTTTGGCCAATTGCCCCCGATCAAACCTTCTTGGGCTCATATACCGCTTTCCCTTCCCGCAATGCCACACTGATCACGCTACCTGGAAGAAGTGCCTCCTCAGCCAATTCCCCCCTCCCGATCGGAATGAGATCCATCGGCACAGGGATGTCCTGGCAAGCGATTCGCAGCTCAGCGCCCGTCCTCCGTCTACTGGCACCTCGGGCAGCACCACGAGCAGATCGACATCACTGTCTCGACCGGTCTCGCCCCTAGCCACCGAGCCGAACAAGATGATCTTTTCAGGATCGAAACGTTGTACCAGCCGGCTGACGATGTCCGGCACCCATTCGACGAGCGTCCTGCCGTCATAACGTCCGTTTGCGAAGACCGCCAATCTGCACCACCACCTCATCCAACCCACGTTGGTTCACCGATCCACTGACCCGGGAGCATGTGTATCATTCATGAGCATGACCTCGTATGCAGGTCCGAATTGGCCGATGCCACGATACCGGTCTACGTTCACGGTTGACTCCCTCTTCTGGTAACAGCCCGGTGCGAATACGTATAATCTTTACGACATTTGTCACGAACGATCCTGCCCAG
>JBLNBY010000407.1:0-8500 GCA_050260295.1 Bacteroidota bacterium | reverse complement strand
AGACCGCCGTGGCGGCGGTCATTCCCTACCGCCTGCGCCTGGCCGGGATTCCGGTGCAGCAAGTCCGAGAGTTGTACGGCCAATTTGGCCTGGCTTTCCGCCTGGTTAGCGTACCGGGGTTCATCTCCCTTGCCCTCGGGGCGGCGCTGCTGCCCGCGGTCGCCCAGGCTCGTGCCCTGGGCCGCCTTTCCGCGGTAGCACACCGCAGTGAACAGGCTGTCAGGCTTTTGCTGCTCCTCGCCATCCCGGCGGCGACCGGTCTGGCAGTGCTGGCCGATCCACTGGCCCGCCTGGTTTTCGGCATGCCGGGGGTGGCACTGCCGTTGCGGGCGGCGGCAGCCGGGGTGGTGGGCATCATGCTCTTTCAGACGACCACCGGCATCCTGCAGGGCTTGGGCCTGAGCTACCGGCCGGCCTTGAACCTGGCGCTAGCAGGTGTGCTCCAGGTGGCACTCAGCTGGTGGTGGGTGGGTGAGGGAGCCTTTAGCGGAAGGGCTATGGCGGGAGCGGGAGCGGCAGCAACTACATCCTGGCTGGTGGCGGCAACCCTCAACCTCTTGATGATCGTCGGGCGGACGGGTATCACTATATCGGTCAGTGATCTTTTCGTCCGGCCCCTTCTGGCGAGCGGCGGCATGGCGGTGCTGGTGGCGGCAGTTCACCCGTGGCTGCTCGACCTCTCCTGGCGAGAGAGCCCGTGGACGCCTCTGGCAGCCGTGGTCGGCAGGCAGATCTGGCAGGAACTCGTCTGGCCGGGAGTGGCATGCCTGGTTGCGGTGGCGGCAGGAGTCGTGAGCTACGGCGTGCTGCTGGCGGCGCTGGGAGGCCTGGGATGGCAGGAACGCCGATGGCTCCTGCGGCTGGCACGCCGGGAGATTCCGGCAGGGCGGGACATGGCGTGAGTGGAAAACCAGTTGGGAGGTTTTGCGTGCAAGGAGGCAGTATGGTGTCGCGGGTAGGGGAAGAGATGGTGCAGTTGGTGGAGACGATGGCCCGGCTCAGGGGCAAAGGGGGATGCCCTTGGGACAGGGAGCAGACCCACGAGAGTCTGCGGCCGTACGTGCTCGAAGAGGCGTATGAAGTAGCCGATGCGATCGACCGGGGTGATCCGGCGGCGTTGCGTGAGGAGCTGGGAGACCTGCTGTTGCAGGTCGTTTTCCAGACCCAGCTGGCGACCGAGGAAGGCCGGTTCGATCTGGCCGATGTCGCTCGTGAACTGCGTTTGAAGCTGATACGCCGGCATCCTCACGTGTTCGGCGAGGTGGAGGCTTGGGATGCGGCGACCGTAATCCGAAACTGGGAGCGGATCAAGCAGGAGGAGAAAGAAAAGACCGACGCCGATCCCGATCCCTTTGCCACGCTTCCCCGGGCCATGCCGGCGTTGATGCGGGCGGAAAAGGTGATGAAGCGGGCGGCCGCCTTCGGGTTTACCTGGCCCGGGTCGTACGAAGCCTGGCAGAAGGTTGCAGAGGAGGTCGACGAGCTCCGGGAGGTGCTGGCGGCCAGGGCTGGGGCGGAAGCAAAGGAAGAGGTTGCAGATGCCGCAGGCCCCGGCGGCGCTCAGGATGCTCAGGATGCCCAGGATACTAAGGATACTCAGGATACTCAAGATGCTCGGGGTGCTCGGGGAAATGGGTATCCGAATGTCCAGGCACGGATACAAGAGGAAATTGGCGACCTGCTAATCGCCACGGTCAACCTGGCCCGCCTGGTTGGGGTCGATCCGGAGCGGGCACTCGAACTGGCGACGGACAAGTTCATCGCCAGGTTTGGCGATATGCTGGCACAGGCAGAGAAACAGGGGGTCGACTTTGCCAGCCTCTCCCTTGGCCAGCAACTAGACTACTGGGGCAAGGCGAAGGGCACCCCACCCGGGGACGATAACGACCGGAGCGGCTGAAGCCCTTCGCCTCTGGAGAACCCAAGCTTGAAAAGGTTGTCGCTGGCTCACGAACCGGTTACGTTCTGCTTGAGCTCCTTGCCGGCCTTGAATGCAGGTACCCGGCTGGCCGGGATGGTGATCGGGGTACGGGTCGCCGGATTGACACCGGTACGCGCCTTCCGCTCACGTACTTCGAAAGTACCGAAGCCGATGACGGTTACCTTGTCACCGTTGCCCAGCGCTTCGGAGATGGTTTCGAAGACCGCATCCACCACATCGGCTGCCTGCTTCTTGGTGACGCTGGCCTTTTCCGCCACCCGGGCGACGAGATCGCTTTTGTTCATCCAGAAGTCCTCCTTCCCAGATAAAAGGGAACGACCAAGATTATTCGTCTGCCGTTGGCTACATCCTCCTGCTTCCCCCGACTTTTCCCTAGTCTGTGCGCTTTTTTGCCACTTTAGCCAGGATCGCAGGGCGATTTTGGTATGGGTGCCGGGCGGATGGGGGGCGGCATGTACCGCCGGTCCCGTTCATAAGCATGAGTGAACAAGACGGACAGGGCGGGAAGCCGGGAGGAGGATTGTCATGAGTGCGTTGCGGGATCCCCGTCTCGGAATGGCTGCGGGTACACCGGCAGCGGTGCGCCACCAGATAGTTCTCCGCAACAGGGAGAGCCTGGCCATCGAAGGAGTAACCAATGTCGAGAGTTTCGACGACGAGGAAATAATCCTCGAGACGGTGGAGGGGCTGCTGGTCATCCGCGGGGAGGGGCTGCACATCAAGGAGTTCAATGTGGAGAAGGCGACCCTGACCATGGACGGATTGGTCCGGAGCATGGAGTATGCCAACCAGCCGGGGCAGGAGAAGGCCCGGGGCTTTTTCAGCCGGCTATTCCGCTAGTTACGGGCATGGGTATGGACCTCAGGCATGGGCATGGACCTGGGCAGGGAAAAAGCCTGGGAAAAAGCCTGGGAATAGGCCTGGGAGTAGGCCTGGGGTTCGGTCTGTGCATGGGCTGAGGAGTAGGCCCGGGTATGGACCCGGGCATCCACCTACACATGGGCTTAGGTATGGGCTTAGGTATGGGCAGCCCGCCGTCGATAGCATCTGGCAGCATCTGTCTGAGCACCGGCAAAAGATAAGCAGGGGAGCGGCGTGAGTGCCGGAGGCAGTGGCGGAGGCAGTAGGGCGTCATGAATAACGGACGGGAGTTCTTCATCCTGTTCCAACTGGTGATTGCCGGCCTGGCGGTCGGCCTCCTCTTCGACCTGTACCGCCTGCTGCGCTGGCTACTCCGTCCCGGCAGGGTGGGCACCTATGTCGGCGACCTGCTCTTCTGGCTGGTACTCACGCCGATTCTCTTTTTCCTCCTGCTCTCCACCAACGGCGGTGAACTGCGCCTTTATGTGTTCGTCGTCCTTGCCGTCGGCTGCCTGCTCTACTTCCGTCTTTTCTCCCGCTGGTTCTTACGCCTGGCGACTGCGTTCTGGCGCGGGGTTAGCCGGGTTGCCTGGGGGCTTGAACGGGTCACGCTGGGAACCTTTAGGTTTCTATTCCGTCGGTTCGTTGGCTGGCAGGGGAAAGGGTGGCTGGGCGGGCTGCCGCCGGAGCCGGAAAAACCAACCCCTTCACGCTCAGCGTCGATACCTGTCGAAAGGAGTCGTCCCTCCGCCCCCGAATAATAAAGCATGGGCTTGATCAGCAGTAAGTGGGCAAACGAGAAACGGCGCCCGCGCCGCGGCCTGCATCGCCGACGACCGGCAGTGAGGAGAGGCGCGGCTGGCGTGCCTACTGGCCTGGCAGATGGTGCTCAGCGTGAAGGAGCCGCCGGTTTTGCGAGCGCGCCGGCGGTAACGACCGGTGCAGCCGCTCGGGTGGCTGGCAGCATGGTGGCTGCCGCACTGGGCGACGTAGCGGCGAGCACAACCGGTGGCGTGGCAGGTGGCGTCTCGGCTGGCGCAGCTGACGTCGCAGTGGGGAGCCGGCGGCGGTGGACAAGCCGGAAGGCACGGGCTTTGCTTCCGTCCCGGCGACGCCGGCTGGGTATGGTACTCCTCCTTTCCAGTCTGGTCATGTTTGCTCTGGCCTACGGGTTACCTGCCTTCCGCCTCTGGCAGGTCAACCGGGAGATAGAAGCAACCAGACGGGAGCTGGAATACTCCCGCCTGCAACAGCAAGAACTCCTCAAAGAGCTGGAACGCTGGAATGATCCCGAGGTGATATCCCGGGTCGCCCGGGAGCAGTTGGGGCTTGTGAAACCCGGGGAGATGCGGTTTGTGGAAGCAGTTCCGGTTGAACCGGACGATCCCTTCCGGGTGGAAAAGCGGAAGGACGCCGAACGGCCACTGGATTGATCGCGTTGACGGGAATCACCAGGGGTGGAAAGCGGACAAGAATTCCGCCGGCGAGGCAACAGGTATCCCGTAATAACGATCTGCCGGGAAGTGATTCTTGTTACCTGTCACGATGGCGTCGGCACTGCCGGCTACGGCGACCTCTACGAACATCACGTCGTCAGGGTCGGGCAAGGCAATACCAAGGGGCGGCGCGACGACCGCTTGGCCCTCGGATTGAACAAAGCCCAGGAGTGCCTTCACACATTCCGTGTCGAAGCCGAACCGTTCCCTGCTCAGCACTTCGAAGTACTCATCCAAGATGCGGTCGTCGAACACCAGGCGGAGTGCTCCGGCGAGCACCGCATCCAGGATTCGCGCCGGCGTGCCGTGCGGTGTCAGCAAAGCTGAAACTAGTACGTTGGTATCCAACACGACGGTCTTCATGACCGCCGCTCACGCCGCGCTGCCTGGATCTCAGCCTCTATGTCCTGATCGCTTAGCTGGTCCAATCCTCGTTCCCGGGCACGTTTGCGCATATACGTGACGGCTGCCTGAGCTCGTGCCTGCCGCACCCAGCGGAGCGTCTCCTCCAGGCGATCCTCTTGCACACCGATGAGGAGCGCCACCGGGCTCCCATCGCGCGTGATGACGGCCTCCTCGCCCGCACGGAGGGTACGCCAGATCTCCCTGCCGCGTAGACGCAAGTCACGCACCGTGAGGAAGCGCATAGTATAAGACCTCCTCGTTGATGCCATCCTCGTATCATTATTGTAGCACAACTGTGACACGCAACACGTCGACCGTTTGCGCCGCATCCAGGATTCGCACCGGCGGCGTGCCGTGCGCGCAACATGCTGGCCGTCTACGCCACGCTTTCATTCAGCGACGCCGCCCGAGCCGAGGGGTGGGACAGTCGCGCCAGGAATTCCTGCAGGAGAGCGGCCACCGCCTGCGGTTCAACCAGGAAAGCGTCGTGCCCCCAGGGTGAATCGATTTCCCGATATGTAGCGGGAAGACCGCGGGCTTGCAGCGCGTGCACGAGTGAGAAGCACTCATGCGGCGGGAAGCAGATGTCACTGCTGATCCCGACGGTCAGGCTCGGCATCCGCAAACGAGGTAGCACTGCGTCCAGGCCGTTCCGCCCGCGGCCCAGGTCGTGCAGGTCCATGGCCCGGGACAGGTACAGGTAGCTGTTGGCGTCGAAGCGGTTGACCAGTTTCTCTCCCTGGTAGTGGAGATAGTGTTCCACGGAGAAGAAAGGTTCCCAGGGATGGGCGAAGAGCGTCGCCCAGGGCTCGGTGGTGCCGTTGGGACTGGCATTGGCCTCATTGGCCTGGATGCCGGCCCTTCCGTTGCCCTCGCCGTCGGCGTGGGCCATGGCGTTGTCGTTGGTGCAGCCGCCAGCGTATTCGTTGATGCCGTCCTGGCCGTTACCACTGCTGCCGGTATCGGCCTGGCCCTGGTTGCGGCCGATCTGGGCCTGGTTTTGAGCCCGGTCCTTGGCCTCCGGTTGGTCCTTGGTCTGGTCCGTGACCTGGTCCTGGCTGCGGCCAGCCTGACGGTCGAACTTGCGCTGCATCGATTCCCAGCTCTGGTACGTGATCATACCCAGCATCCGGGCCAGGCTCAGGCCAAGGCGTGGGCCCTCGCCCGGAGCATAGTTGCCGCCCTGCCAGGCGGGGTCATTCAGGATCGCCTGCCGCTGGACTGCATTGTAAGCGATGGCCTGGGCGCTGTAGCGGGCCGGGGCGGCGATGTTGACCACGGCCTCGACGAATTCGGGGTAAGTGGCCGCCCATTCCAGAGCCTGCATGCCGCCCATCGAACCGCCGATCACCATGTGCAGCCGTTCCACGCCGAGCCGGTGCAGCAGCAAGTACTGGGCACGGACCATGTCGCGGATGGTGATGACTGGAAAACGCGTGCCATAGGAACGGCCGCCGGGGTCGGACGGGTGCGGGGAGGAGGGGCCGGTACTGCCCCGGCATCCTCCCAGCACGTTGCTACAGATGACGAAGTACCGGTTGGTGTCGATGGCCTTCCCCGGCCCGACGATCTCCTCCCACCAGCCAGGCGCGGACTGGGGGCGGTCGGGATGGGAGGCGACGTGGGAATCCCCGGTCAGCGCATGGCAGATCAGCACGGCGTTGCTGCGGGTGGCATTCAGTTCACCCCAGGTTTCGTAGGCGATCTCCACCCTGTCGAGATATGCCCCGGATTCCAGCGGGAAGCGGTCGGATACGGATGACCCGGGTTCGCCACCGGCTATCGTCATCACTTCATACTCGCTTGAACGGTCGTCTTCCCAGCTGAGCTTCCCCGGAACAGTCTGCACGGCGTCCACCTCCTCGACGTCCTCTACGTCCTCTACGTCCGTGAGCCGTCCGGTTCAACTGGCAGCGTTGGCCGCACTGGCAGCGCCGGCGCTGCTGTCAGTTTCAGTTGCAGCGGTTGCACCGGACGTAGCGGCCGCCGCGGCCCGGAAGGCCTGCTCCAGGTCATCGATGAGGTCGTCGACGTCCTCGAGGCCGATGGAGAGGCGGATCAGGTCGGGGGTGACGCCGGCAGCGAGCTGTTCCTCGGCGGAAAGCTGCTGGTGGGTGGTGCTTGCCGGGTGGATGACGAGGGAACGGGCATCACCCACGTTGGCGAGGAGGCTGAAGAGCTGCAGCGAATCGATGAACCTCCTGCCCGCCTCGAGCCCTCCCCGGATGCCGAAGCAGACCACCGCACCGTAGCCGCCCTGCAGGTAACGGTTGGCCAGCTCGTGGCTGGGGTGGCTGGGGAGGCCCGGGTAGGAGACCCAGGTGACCTGCGGGTGGCTGGTCAGGTGCCGGGCGATGGTCAGGGCGCTTTCGGAGGAGCGGGCCATGCGCAGGTGCAGCGTTTCGATGCCCTGCAGGATCAGGAAGCTGTTGAAGGGGCTCAGGGCCGGGCCGATGTCCCGCAGCAGCTGGGTGCGGACTTTGGCGATGTAGGCGGCCGGGCCGAAGGCTTCGGTGTAGGAGATGCCGTGGTAGGTGGGGTCGGGATCGACCAGGCCCGGGAAGCGGCCGCTTGCCTTCCAGTCGAACTTGCCCGAGTCCACGATGATGCCGCCAATGCTGTTGCCATGGCCGCCCAGCCACTTGGTGGCCGAGTGAACGACGATGTCGACGCCGTGGTCGAAGGGGCGGCAAAGGTACGGCGTGGCAAACGTGTTGTCCGCGACCAGGGGAATGCCGGCTGCATGGGCGATGGCAGCGATGGTGGAAAGGTCGGGAATGTCCAGCCGGGGGTTGCCGATGGTTTCGATGTAGATCGCCCTGGTGCTGGGCGTGATGGCGGCGGCAAAGGCGGCCGGGCTGCTGGCGTCGACGAACCGGGTTGTGATCCCGAGCCGGGGCAGGGTGGCGGCGAAGAGGTTGTAAGTTCCGCCGTAGAGCGAGGACGAGGAGACGATCTCATCGCCGGCGCCGGCCAGGTTGAGTAGGGCCAGGGTGACGGCCGATTGGCCCGAGGCGACGGCCAGCGCCCCGACGCCGCCTTCCAGCGCGGCAACCCTCTCCTCGAGGACGGCGGTGGTCGGGTTCATGATGCGGGTATAGATATTGCCAGGCTCCTGCAGGGCGAAGAGCCGGGCGGCATGGTCGGCGTTTTCGAAGACATACGAGGTCGTCTGGTAGATGGGCACGGCACGGGAACCGGTGACCGGATCGGGCTTCTGCCCCGCGTGAACTGCCAGGGTGGCAAATCCGGGGCTGCTGCTGCGTGTGCTGCGGGCGCTGCGGGCGGCACCACCAGTACCATTGGACGCAGAAGTCTGCGAAGAGGTGACAGGACGAGTATCCGACATGGACGGTGACTCCTTTCGGGGCGTGGGTGGGCGAGCCGCACCTAAAAAAAGAACCCCCTCGATGAGGGGGATAAAGATCGCCTTTTCCCCTCCCATCTCTCAGACAGCTCACCACTGAACTGTCTGCAGGAATTGGCACCACTGCGGTTTACCCGCCGGTTGCCGGGCTTCATCGGGCCAGTCCCTCCGCCACTCTGGATGCGAGGTGCGTAATCGCCACCGATACGCAAGTATTGAGTTGTTGGTCAGATTGTAGGGGGGCTGGCAGCAGGGTGTCAAGGGGGTGGAGCGGAAGTAGGGTAAAAAAAGTACGGTACAAGCTACGGACACAAAGGGGAAACCGGTGGGAGACAACCGTTCAACCAGTGCTGGAAGCAGGGCTGGAAGTGTTGCTTTTGGTTGACAGAAAAGTAGCCGTCTTATATACTACATTAGCATACGGGCGGC
>JBLNBY010000406.1:0-10462 GCA_050260295.1 Bacteroidota bacterium | reverse complement strand
GAATACGGGTGGCTAACTGCAGCTCCCGATAGCTCAGGGGGGAAGGCATCGCCCCCTGCCCGGTCATCCAAAAGATGGCGGTCCCGTAACGAAGCTGCGAAGACTTCCCTTCGTCCTCCGGGCCATAGATGTTCGTACCACAGATCCACCAAGGATGGGAATCTGCAAACCCGTGCATGTACCAGCGGCCGCCATCGGGTCTCCGCGGAGGCGGTTCCACCTGCCAGGCCGAAAACGCTGCACATAGAGCCAGCGGGCCGAAAACCCGGTAAAGACGCTCGTCGTCGAGATAACGGTAGGACGCGGCGCTCCCGCGTATATCGGCCCCATGCTCGTTCATCAGTTGAACCAGCAGCGGCGCGACTACCCGTCCCGCCTCCCTCAACCGGCTTTCCAGCTCTGTGCACGTGCCCTCATCCAGGATGAAAAAGTTGGTCTGGTAAGCCGGATCGCCGCTGCCCGGGCGCCGCACCTCACGCATGAGCTCAGCCCGGACCAGGCACTCTACCTCTTCCTCGATGTAGGGCCGGGCCACTCCCAGTAGCTCTGCCACTTCCGCTGTTGTCAGAGCGCGCTCATGGGCAGTCAAGGCGATGTTCTGTGGCAGCAGGCGTTGAAAGTACTTCCATGGCGGCAGACCGGCGCCTGTGCTGCCGTTCATATATACATACAGTCGCCGGGGAACACCGAGGTTGCTCCGCATCGGTTTCTCGACCTCCTCGTTTTTCAACCGTTGGGCGAGCTGAGCACGGGCCTCGTGCAGCCGACGCTTCACCGTTCCCACCGGCAGGCCGAGTTCCGCAGCGAGGAAGGAGCAGTTCTGCCCGCGAACGTAGAAGCCGACCAGGATGTCCCGGTATATGCGGCCGAGAGCACGTACGGATGACTGCAGGCGTTGCTTCAACTCGGCATCCAGCAGGCCTTCCTCACAGGGCGGGGTGAGGCAAGCCAGCAGAACAGCGCCCTCGGAGGCCGAACCGGTTTCCCGCCCCACATCCTCCAGAAAGAACAGCTCTTGCTCCCGGTGGCGCCGCGCATACCAGCGGCTGGCTACGTGCCGTTCCACGGAAACGAACCACGGCCAGAAAGCCTCTGGGTCACGCAGGTGCACCAGGTCTTCACAGACCGCAAGGAGGATCTCCTGGGCGAGATCTTCGGCATCAAACCGGGTAGACGTATGACGGAGGGCAAAAGACCACACCCGGCCGGAGCAGGCGTCGAGGATCGCCCCCAGAGTCTGCCGGTCCCCACTCCGCAGGTAAGCCGCCACCAACCGTTCAACCGCAGCTTCCTGATCCGCTTGCCCTGCCGTTCGAATCTCTTGGACTGTCTTCCGCACCACAACTCATCACCTCCTCCCCCGACCTGTGACCAATCGCCTCTTCGCGACTGCGGGACTCGCTGACGGCAACCGGCCCGTTTGCACGCCCATTCATACAGTACCGGCGAGAGACAGACGGTTCGGTATTCCAGAAGACTGTAACTGGTGAACGCAACCGTGTCGTCCACCAGTACTAACCGTCACTGGTACCACTGCGCCTGGAGACTGAAGAGCTCGTGATATCTTCCTCGCCGTTCCATCAGTTCCCCATGGGAACCCTCTTCGACGATCCGGCCATCCTCCAGTACTACGATCCGATCCGCCATACGAGCAGAGCCTACCCGGTGCGAAATCAGTATGGCGGTCCTCGCCCTGGCAAGCTCGGCGAACCTCCGGTACACCTCTGACTCAGTAACGGGATCGAGAGACGCTGTGGGTTCATCCAGCACCACAATGTCCCCCATGCGTATGATGCCTCTGGCGATGGCACTTTTGGCCACTGGCTAACCCCTAACCAGATTCGACAGGTAGCCTTTGATTGGGTAGAGTCCTGTTGAGAGGATTGACAGTGACTCGGACCCGATACGAACCAGACTTCAAGCTGCGGGTAGTCCGCGAAGCGTTGGAGACACGCAATGCATTCCTGGTCGCACGACGCCACAATCTGGCTCCTAAGCTGGTAGCGCGTTGGGTTCGGCAGTATGGCGCTGATGGCGAGGCCGCCTTTTTCGCCAAGCGCCGCCGCTCGCAACTGGAGACCCCCGAGTTGGGGACGTCCAGCGTGAAAACGAGCAGCTCAAGAAGCTACTGGGCGAGAAAGACCTTGAGATCGCCATTCTCCGTGACCTTCTAAAAAACAACCCGACCCTGAGGGATCGGCTAGAGGTGGCGGAGAAATGGATTCAAAGGGGCTACCCGATCGCCTTGGTTCTTCGCATAGTGGGGGTTGCCCGGTCCACGTACTATGTTCACCGGCATCCAACGGCCCGAGAGCCCACGAAAAGGGGGAAGGCCGAAGCCAGGGTATTCGTGGACAACGACAGGAAAGCGAGTACCCGATGAGCAAATCCAGGAATGGCTGTGTGAACTCATCGCTGGGGAAGAGGCCTGCTATGGCTACCGCAAGCTGACTGTGGTGCTCAAGTGCCGGTACGGGTTGATTATCAACCACAAGAAGGTCTACCGGCTCTGCCACGAGCTGCGGTTGCTGCGGCCGCAGCGGCCCAAGAAACCCCACCATCCTCGACGGCTGGCCCGTAACCGGCTGGCTACTGGGCCTAACCAGCTGTGGGAAGTCGACGTCGAATACGGGTACATAGCAGGGGAAGACCGGTTCCTCTTCGTGATGCCTATCCTGGACATGTACGACCGCTCGGTGGTAGATTCCACCTTGGACTGACTTGTCAGGCAGAAGAGGCGGCCAACGCGCTCAGAGAAGCAGTGCGCCGGCGCAGACCGGAGTGGCAGGACACCAAACCGGTGATCCGAACCGACAACGGGCCACAATTCATTAGCCAGCTGTTTGAGGAGACGTGTGAGCACTTGGGGCTCGAACACGAACGGATACCGATCCTGGTCCGTACCGGCATCAGCTTCGCCGGTGAATAGATTATCACACAAGTGGCGGGGGGCCGAGCCGGAATCGTCGACACCCGGCAACGACTACCACCAGCCCAGCCGCCTCCCCGCTGACAGCACCCATAACACCGTTGCCACCTGAACAGCCAACGTTGCCAATCCGAGGCATAGACTCCGAAGCTCATGAATGCTACTCTCCACGGTGGCTGTTCGGGGCTTAGGAAAAGTACAGTTCAAGCCTTCACGGCAGTCCATACTATCGGACGGACGTTCTGACAGGAAAGGGTAGGGACTCCCCCGCCCGGCCCAGCCGCTAGACGAGGCTGATCCCAGGGACGGCGACCGAATTGCCTGCGCACATCGTTCAGCTGCCCTGTATCGCTTACTTCTTCAACATCGTGTCCACGAGCGGCTTTATCGTCTGCACAAAGTCATACACTGACTTCTGCTGAGCGATCATGACCTCTTCCCAGCCACGGGCGATGGCAGACCAGACGTTCCGATCGACCTCGGGATCCTCGAACCAGACGGGTGTCCTGCCGCCATGCATCGCGTTCTCCAGGACCGGACGAATGTTGGCAGGCGGCTGTCCCACATTCCGCACGTAGAAATTCCCGAACTTCATCCGGGGCGGTAGCATTCCCAACTTGGCGATCCGCTGCTGGCTTTCGTCACTGAGGAACACGAACTTGATGAATTCCCAGGCCAGCTCCGGATTGGTGCTCGTAGAGCTGATCCCGGCAATACCGCCGCTAATCAGAGGGGCGGCCTTGCCGGTCCGCGGGCTGCGTAGTGACGGTACGATATCCCAGTCCACGTCCTTTTTAGCATTCTGACGGTTATACGCGATATTCCAGCTCATCGACTCCCAGATCGCGACCCTGCCTTCCCAGAATCTGACCCATTGAGCACCATCAGAGGGACGGACGGCGACTTTGTGCGTATAGTGCAGGTCGTAATAGAATTGGAGTGCCTCTACGGCTTCGGGGGCATCGAGAGTGCAGCGCGTCCGCGTCCGGTCGACGATGTCCGCACCGTTCGCCCACAGGAATGAGCCCGCCCCGAGATAATCCAGCCCATAACCGTCGGAGGAGAATCCCCACCGCTCCGGAACGCCGTCGTTGTTAGTATCCTTCGTCACACTGCGCGCGATCTTGAGCATCTCATTCCAGTCCCAGCCCTCGGGAGGAACGGGGATCCCGGCCTCGTCAAGAATGGTCTTATTAACATATGTGGCTTGCGTCGAGACCTCGATGGGAACCGCGACGAAGCGCCCTTTGTAAGTGAAGGCCTCCACGAGCGGTGGATAGAAATCCTCAAGAGCTATGTCTTTCTCTTTCTTGAAGAAGGTGCCCAGATCCCGCGTCAGCCCCCGACCGATGATGTCATGAGCCCACTGACCAATGATTGAGCCCATGAGATATACATCCCGCTTCACTCCGCCTGCTGACTCGACTATGATACGCTCAGGCAGATTTGATACCTGGTAGAACTTCACATCAACCTCAGGATACGCTGTCTCGAAATCCTTGATTCGCTGTTCAACGTATGGTCCAAACCATGCGCCCTGGTATGTCATTACCTCAAGTGTCTTGGTAGCCGCGCCTGCAGGAGCAACAGAGATGAAAAGGCCACTCAGTAAGATAGATATCGAGAAGATGCAGGGGCGCGACTTCATGGTGAAATGCATTACGTTCAACCCCTTTCCCTCAGCAAGATCCGTACTGGAGCACACGGAGGTACTCTCTACCGCTAATACCCTGGTGCTACTTCTTCAACATGGCATCAACGAGCGGCTTTATGGTCTGAACAAAGTTGTAGACAGATTTCTTCTGAGCGATCATGACCTCTTCCCACCCGCTCGAGATGGCAGACCAGACCTTCCTATCTACCTCGGGATCGTCAAACCAGACGGGAGTCCTGCCGCCATGCATAGCGTTCTCGAGGACGGGACGAATGTTGGCGGGCGGCTGTCCTACATTCCGCACGTAGAAGTTGCCGAACTTCATCCGGGGCGGTAGCATTCCCAACTTGGCTATCTGCTGCTGGCTTTCGTCACTGAGGAATACGAACTTGATGAATTCCCAGGCCAGCTCGGGATGGGTACTGGTAGAGGCGATGGCTGCGATGTGTCCGCTTACCAGAGGAGCAGCCTTGCCGGTCTTGGGGCTACGCAGTGATGGTACGATGTCCCAGTCCACATCCTTCTTCGCGTTCTGCCGGTTATACGAGATATTCCAGCTCATCGACTCCCAGATCGCGACCCTGCCCTCCCAGAATCTGACCCATTGGGCGCCATCGGAGGGTCGAACGGCGACTTTGTGCGTGTAATGTAGGTCATAGAAGAATTGAAGTGCTTCTACGGCTTCGGGTGCATCGAGCGTAAAGCGAGTCCGCGTCCGGTCGACGATGTCCACTCCGTTGGCTCACAAGAACGAGCTCGCACCCAGGTAATCCAGTCCATAACCGTCGGAGGAGAATCCCCACAGCTCTGGAACGCCATCATTGTTGGTGTCCTTCGTCACACTGCGCGCGATCTTGAGCATATCATTCCAGTCCCAGCCCTCGGTAGGAACTGGGAAACCGGCTTCATCGAAGATAGTCTTGTTGACGTAGGTGGCCTGGGTCGAGACCTCGATGGGAAGGCCGACAAGGTGTCCTTTGTAGGTAAAGGCCTCCACTAACGGCGGGTAGAAATCCTCAAGCGCCATGTCCTTCTCTTTCTTCAGGAAGGGTGCGAGATCCAGCGTCAGTCCCCGGCTGACGATGTCATGGGCTTGTTGGCCGATGATGGAGCCCATGAGATATACATCCCGCTTCACTCCGCCTGCCGACTCGACGATGATACGCTGAGGCAAGTTGGGCAGCATGTAAAACTTCACATCGACCCCGGGATGCGCCGCCTCGAAGTCCTCGATTCGCGCTTGAACATATGGCGCATACCACGACCCCTGGTACGTCACTACTTCGAGGGTAGTGGCACCCAACACAGGAGTGCCAGATACCAGGAGACCACTCAGGAAAAGGGAGATTGAGATGATATGCCTGTAGCCTACCTTCCTCCGCACAACCGACTCGTGCGATCCCCTGCGGAACTGCATTCCATGCAACCCCCTCACATTGCTAGTTGCAGGCTAACCTGTAAGGATGAGTGGACCGCTCTTCCAACTTGGCCTTCCCCGTCCTCTCGTGCTCATCCCCCCTCCATTTCCGGTTGCGAAACGGCGCAATAATATTCCATGTCATTCCGTTTCCTCGATTCGCAAAACCACCGTGGCGAGCGGACCAAGTGTTAGCTCTATTTCGTTGCCGTTCATCCGAGGCCTGGATTCCTCTCCGGAAAAGATCGCCGTCACCTTCGGCCGTTTGAGCCCCAGGGCAGCAGACTCAACGGTAACCTTAGCCGTCACAGACTCCTGGCGCGGGTTGTGCACTACGAGGTAGACGAGCTTACCGGAACCATACCGCTCTATACGCAGGTCACCGGGCGTTACCCGTGCGTAGGTCACGGGATCCCAGCCTGCTGCCGACAGCTCGTGCAGCAGAGGAGTGTAACGCTCCATCATCTCCAACTTGTTGCCATCGCCCGGATAGATGTCATGAAGCAGATGCCAGGCTACCTCCCAATCCGGCGGAGCAGTATATGGAAGATCTGTGGCCGGCTTGCGATAGGCAATGGTACGTATGTAGTCTGGATCGGGAAATCGGCGATTCTCGGCCCCGAAGATATCCAGATATGGCGCCGCGAAGGTTAGCCAACTGGGCGAAGTAGTCCAGGAGGAATTGGCCATCAGAAAGCGCCCGTCTTTGCGCGCCAGGGACGCCAACTCACGCAGCCATTCCACAGTGGCAAAGGGAGCCACGATAACTGGTTGCTTGGTCAGCGGAGAGAAGCTAAGGGGGATGTCGGCATATTTGAAATGCCCTGCGTCGTAGTCAGCACGTCCTTCCAGCCAGTACCCCAGAGAGTCGAGAGCAAAGCCATCTATGCGGGCACCATACGTTTCCCATCCTTTGAGCGACCACGCCAGCGATACGTCTATGTTGAAGCGTCCCAACCCTCCCGGTATGTCGGGGTCCAGGTTGGTGGGGATTTGAGCTGCCCATGTGCTATCTCCTATCCACGGAAATTGGCCGATATTCAGCATGGGTTGCCCGGAGGCATCGCGGATGAGGGATTCCAGCGTCGCTCGGGAGATCTGCTGCAGATAGTTACTCAACGTTCCCTCGCCCTGCGCCAGATATTCTTCCAGCCCAAACTGGGCAATATGTCCAGCGCCACCGCGAGCATAAGCCAGCTTGATCATCTTCTCCGATTCTTCCGGATCACCGGCAGCCAGCTTGTAGAGACGCAGAAGGCTCTCCTCCCGCGTTGGGGCACGATCCCAATCACCCATGGTTTGCTGATACAACTCGGGTTCAATGTAGTTGAGAGCCAGCACATTCTTCTCGTTATCCCATTTGACTGCCCATGGATCAGGCGGACCCCAATGGAAGGCGAAACCAGCATCACGGTGCGCAGGATTGTCTGCCATGTTCTTCCAGACATACCAGCCACCCTCGACAGGCACGCGTTTCTCGAAGAACTGCGGAAACATCGCGTAGTACTTCTCGAGAGCGGACCGGAAACCCCAACCAGGGTCGTGCGGGTATACCACGAAACGGAACGGGACGGTCCACAGCGGTTTACCATGGACGTTTACTTCGGGCACGAGTCCAAAGTCGACAGAGATGTAAAAAACGTTTAGCCAAGGATTGTAAGCAATGCGATGTACCACCGGTTCATCCATCCGTACGGCAAGGCTCAGGCCACCGTTTCCCTGGAGAGAGATTGCTCCGAGAGGGTAACGTGAATGGATGCCGTTGGCACCGTAATTCGCACCCTTCTCGAAGTTGCCGAACTCATCGCCCCTGCCCACTTCCGTGCGGGCTGCCGTTATGCTATCCCACCACTTCCATTTCCCTTCCATCACAGGCAGAGCCAATGTGACGGTTATCGCGCGCGGTTGACCGAGAAGGTCGGATACGGTGCCGGCGACCTCGATGTACTGACCCATGCTTTTATAAGTCGCGTTGACCTCGAGGCCCAGCTCCGCCAGCTGCGCGGACTGCTGCACTATGCCATCAATCTCTTTAATAGTCCCGCCCACAGGCACCGGTACAGCTTCCGTCTGAACATCCCGCACCAGCAGGCCACTGATCATGCCCGACCCACCAGCCAAAATTCTGCCCCCCAACAGAGATCTCCCATCCACGACTACATCGCTTATCTGGCCATTGGCGCCCAGCTGTAACTCGAGCCCGTTACTGGTAACCCGAGCTATGGGGGCGCTTCTTTCCCCTATCAGCTGACTCTTAAGGTAGGATTCCCCATCAAAAACGACTGTCTCTTCCGATCCTGCGCCCTCGAGCCGCAGCAGGGCGAACTCCCAGCGGCCGTCGTAGGCAGTACCGGGCGGGGTCTCATAGAGATACACATCAAACTGCCTGATGGCCTGGCGGTTGATACCAGTAAGCGGGAGACTCAGGTCAAGCCATTCCCCGCTGGGAACAACCTGTTCAAGACCTTGTTGCTTCATTGGCTGGCCAGGGTAGTCTGTCAAACGGGTGTTTTCGTCGTAAAATACGAAGTTTATCTTCTTCTCCACGATATCGGTGTCATTGCTGGTAAAGCGCACCCTGGCCCGCAGCCGAGTGTATCTTGTCCAGTCCTGCGGTTTCGTGAAGAGCATGCGGATCTTTGGAAAGTCCTCCGAACCACCATCAGTTATAAGGTCGACGGTAAGAACGCCATCAGCTGCTCTTTCGAGTGAAATCTTAGAGGTTGGTTCATCTACGTGAGCAATCCAAGATCTTGTATGCAAATCGATCTGCTCTGGTTGCCCAGCTTGTTCAAACTGCAACTTGTCTTCCTGCAAGGTCACGTTTCTGAACCAAACCCGTTTTCCCGGGCGGCGCAGCAGGACGTGGAGATTAATGGTCTTGATTGGTTTGGCGGGTGTTATGGTTACCTCTTTGTACTCCCAATCGTGAGTGTCGGTGGAGAATGGCACTATGCCGGCACCCCAACCTGGAGAGCCGTCGGCGTACTCCACGTCCGCCCAGAGCGAATACTCCACATCCGGGTCTCCGGGAACATCCTCAGCTTTACTCTCTGCCGCCAGAATCACTGGCAGCGGGTGAGTCTGATTAAGCTCGATAACTCGCAGGGCCCCACGTGGTTTGTCTTTACTGCCATCTTCGAGCACAATAGCTCCGTCTTCCCAGCGGAAAGACTGTGCATCCCAATCGATGGACTCCCAGGCGGACTGATCGGCCATCAGGTCGATCACTCCCTGCGACTGGCCCGGGGAGTCCTGGGGTGCGGCCGCCCAAGCGGTTGGGCTCGAGAGGAGAAGATCGACCAGGATAGCCAACACGCACAGCACAAAAGGCAAAACCGTGCGCGTACTGGATACCTTAGCGGTCATCATGAGTCAGCTCCTTCCTGCGGACGACCGGTTTCTAAGCTGATTCCCTTACCACCAACTCCGGTTGAACGTACAGCACGGGGTGCTGAGCAGAGCGGGTGATTCCACCCACGAGTTCGAGCAGGAGGCGCGCCGCCTCCTGAGCCACCCACTCCACCCGAAGCGAGACGCTGGTAAGCGGTGGCAAAGTCATACGCCCGAGGGGCGACCCGTTGGTGCCAATGATGGCCACGTCGTAGGGTACTCGCCAGCCTGCCTCGTGCACAGCTCGAATCACTTCCATCGCACCCAGATCGCTTTCGACGTAAACCCCCGCCGGCCGCCCTCCCTGCCCCGGCCAGCCATCGCGGATCAGTTCATTCATTGAGTAGTAGGCAGACTGCCGCAGCGGACCAAGTGTTACATGGTCGGCGGGAACACCCAGCTTGGCCAGTTCGTCGCAAAAACCCAATTCGCGGTGACCGGGGAACATCTCCGGCGCGGTAGCCTGGGGAATGTAAGCGAAACGGCGACACCCGCGCTGGAAGAGATGCCGGGCAGCCAACTGACCACAGATCTCGGTCTGGAGCACGATGGTGTTGGCTGTCAGCGGCTGATTCCAGTGAGCGAGGAGGGCCTGGTTGGCCACCAGGATGGTAGGAATCGGGCTGGTGCTCGGGTTGAGGACCTTACCGCCGGCGTGCCACGGAGACTGGCGGGTATCTACCGTGACTACACCGTCCACACTGCTCCTCGCGCCTGCCACTGCGGCCGGCTTGGTGTCCGCCCAGTCGACAATGTCGGTCAGAAACATGCCATAACCATTGGCACGGCAGATGGTACCAAATGTCATGCAAAACTGGGTGTAGAACGGATCATGGAGCGAGGAGACGGTAAGCCCGATGAGCTGTGTCGAGCCGCGCCGCAGGCTTTGGGCCAGATGATGGGGCTGATACTCTAGATCATCGATTACCGCCAGCACCTTTTGAACAGTCTCAGGCGAGATGCGAGCTTCCCTGGCTCGACCATTGATAACGGCGGAAACCGTGGCAACGGAGACGCCCGCGGCCCTGGCGACGTCAACAATGGTTATCTTGGAGCCACCCGGCATGGT
>JBLNBY010000405.1:0-5006 GCA_050260295.1 Bacteroidota bacterium | reverse complement strand
GAGGAACTGGGGCTTCACGGCCGGATCTCGGATCTGCCCGCGCAGAACGTCCACGTCGATGCCGAGTGGGATGGCGACGACTACGTGGTGTGGGTGACGGGCAAGGTGCGCCAGACCCGTGTCTTCGGCGAGAACATTCTGCTCTGCCGCAAGATCTTCACCCGCTTGGGCGAAAACCGGTTCTGGATCCACGACTCCATCGAGAACGAGGGGTATGAGACCACGCCGCACATGCTGCTCTACCACATCAACCTGGGGTTTCCCATTGTGGACGAGGGGTCGGAACTGGTGGCGCCGGCCCAGGGGCTCGTAGCGAAGAACGACGCTGGCCGGAAAGGTCTCGCCTCTTTCCGCCAGATGACCAAGCCGATGCCGGGCTGCGCCGAGGAGCTGTTCTATCTTGACCCGAAGGCGGACGAACACGGGGTGGCCGAGGTCGCCGTCGTCAACCGCAATCTGGGGGAAGGCGGGCTCGGGGTTCTGTTACGCTATTCCAAGCCCACGTTGCCCTATTTCGTGGAGTGGAAGATGCTCGGCCAAGGGCTGTACGTCTTGGGTGTGGAGCCAGGCAACGCCTGGGAGGAAGGACGGGCCTTCGAGCGCCAGCGAGGGACCCTGCAGGTGCTGCATCCCGGAGAGTCGCGGTCGTATCGGGTCGAGCTGTGCGTCTTGGACGGCCCGGCGGCGGTGGAGGCCGCGGTGGGGCGCATCGAAGGGAGAGAGTGAAGTGGCGAGAGCCGGCATGGTCTCCTTGCTCCGCACGGCGGCAGAACACGGATACGCGGTGGGTGCCTTCAACATGCATTGCCTGGAAGGCGGTCAGGCCATCGTACGCGGCGCGGAAGCCGAACAGGCTCCCGTGATCCTGCAGATCAACGAAGCCACCCTGCATTATGCCGGTTTGGCGTGCTTAGCCGCCTTGGCCGGGTACTTGCGGGACGAGGCGAAGGTACCGGTGGCGCTGCACCTCGACCATGGGGTCAGCTTCGAGACCGCCGTGGCCTGCATCAGACATGGCTTCGACTCGGTGATGATCGACGGGTCGCGGCTGCCCTTTGCGGAAAACGTGGCTTTGACGCGCCGGGTGGTAGACGTGGCCCACGCCTGCGGCGTCGCGGTGGAAGCCGAACTGGGAAGGGTCGGAGGCACGGAGGACGACTTGACGGTGCTCGAACGGGAGGCGACGTTTACCGATCCGGCGGCGGCTCGGGAATTCGTGGCGCAGACCGCGGTGGACTGCCTCGCAGTGGCGATCGGGACGGCGCACGGGTTGTACAAGGGGGAGTGCAAGCTCGACCTGGACCGGCTGACCCGGATTAGGGAGCAAGTCGACGTCCCCCTGGTTTTGCATGGCGGGACAGGGGTCCCCGACGACCTGCTCCAAGCGGCCACCACCCGGGGGATCGCTAAGGTCAATATCTCGACCGAGTTGCGCCTGGCCCTGGCTGGCGCTTTGGAACGGCAATTCAAGGCCGAGCCGGGCGCGAGCGACCTGCGAAAGCTCCTCGGAGAAGCCCGTCGGTGTGCGGAGGAAATGGTCCGTGACCGGATCCGAGCGTTCGGGTCGTCGGGGCGGGCAGCGTGAGGAGGAGGCCGATCACGCGTCAGTGGCTGGCTTTCTTCAAGACCGCCTCGCCTTCGTTGACCCCCAGTGCGGCGGCGACCACCGGGCACTTGGCGGTCAGGAGGAAGAACAGGTTGGGATGAGGGGCGTCCAGGCTTTCGAAGTTGGCGTGACCCTTGGCGATCACGACATCCGCTTTCTGGAAGACCCGCCAGAATTCGGATGACGCCTGGGGTGAGACGCCGAGCACCCCCTGACCAGTGGTGATGATCTCCGCCCAGCGGGCGAGTCCAGCCGCCAAGGCGTCCTCCGGGGTGGCGTCGTTGAGGATCGGCCTTGCCTTGACGGCCACTGTCACCGCCGAGCGGGCCGCCAGCAACTCCACGAGGGGGCGGTCGAAGACGATCTCACCGGCGTTGTCCGCAATGAGCAGGATGCGCGTGGCCGAACGCAGGGCGTCCGCCAGAAAGTCCGAATCGTCGAGCGCAAAGCCGGCTCTCAGGATCTTGTCCAGATGGGCGTCGACGTCGACTTCCGAGAGCAGGCCGAGGTCGATAATGTTGCCGGCGGCAGAGATCTGCAGCGCCAGGTGGAGGGGGTTCTCCGCCTTGGCGAGTTGCCGAGCGAGCGCCGGCAGGGCTTGGAGGGCGAGCGCGTTGAACCGCCGCTTCTCCGCCAGAAACGGGTCGGGGTCGCCGCTGGCCTGAGTGGCGGCCAGCATGCAGGCCGTCGTGATGTCTGCCGGCGTCAACTCAGCGAGGTTCTGCTCCGCCAACCGGCGCAGGGCGTCCATCATGGCCTTTCCCGCCTGCGCGTCGGTGAAACCGGGGAAATGGCGCTTGAGGCTCAGTATCTGCTGCAGGCTGCAGGGGACGCACTGGGGCTTCGCTTTCACGGAGGTTCTTCCTCCTCGACCGTCTGTGGTGATGGCTCGCACGGTTTTGTTTACGACTGTCACAACTACTTCGCCCTGTGGTCCCTCGTGCCCTGCCATATTTGGTGGAGGCGGCGGGGAAGGTGATGGCACCTCAGACAGCGTCTCTTAGCGTTGACAGAGGCATACAGAAGAGTTATCGTAGAGGTGAAAAATTGTCCGGACAACTGGACATACACCTGACTACTCTGCTGGGGGAGGATCATTATGTCCGAGTTCAAGTTGCTCATCGGTGGCCGTTGGGTCGACGCGGCGAAGGGCGAGACCTTTGTGGTCACCAACCCGGCCAACGGCGAAACCGTGGCCGAGGTGGCCAAAGGCTCGGTAGCCGACGCCCAACTGGCCCTGGAGACGGCGGCCAAGACGTTTCCACAGTGGGCCCGGCTGACCCCGAAGGCCAGGGCGACGTACTTACACAAGGCTGCGAACCGCGTTCGCGAGCGGTTGCCGGAGATTGCCCGCCTGCTCACCCTCGAGCAGGGCAAGCCCTACCGGGACGCCCAGAAAGAAGTGGAAGAGGGGGCCAGTGTTCTCGACTACTTCGCCGAGGAGGGCGTCCGGGTCCGGGGAGAGATAATCGCCTCGGAGACGGCGTCGGCCCGCCAACTAGTGATCAAGCAGCCCCTGGGAGTGGCGGTGGGCATTACGCCTTGGAACTACCCGGTTTCGTTGCTCGCCTGGAAACTGGCCGCGGCCTTGGCGGCGGGGTGTACCTTCGTGGCGAAGCCGGCTTCCGAGACCCCCCTGGCGGCGACGGAATACGTCCGCTGCGTACAGGAGGCCGGGTTGCCCGACGGCGTGGTCAACCTGGTCGTTGGCCCGGGTTCGACGGTCGGGACGGCCTTGGTCGCCAGCCCCTTGTCGGCGAAGGTCGCGTTCACCGGTTCGACTGAAGTGGGCCGGCAGCTCATGGCTCAAGCGGCGGTCTGGGTCAAGAAAGTCTCGTTGGAGTTGGGCGGCCACTCTCCGTTCATCGTCTGTGAGGACGCCGATTTTGAGTTGGCGGCGAAACACGGTCCCTATCGGGCCTTCCGGAACATGGGTCAGGTCTGCAACTCGGTGAACCGCATCCTGGTACACGAAAGCCTCTTTGAGCGGTATGTCGAACGGGCGGTCGAAGAAGCGAAGAAACTGACCATCGGGGACGGGATGGCAGAACCTCCGGTCGATCTGGGGCCGATGCTGAACCAGAAGGGCATCGATCGCACCCGCGCCCACATCGACGACGCCGTGGCGAAAGGGGCTAGACTCCTCTGCGGCGGCCGCAAGCCCGAAGGCAGCCAGTACGAGAAGGGCTTCTTTTTCGAACCTAGCATCCTGGTGGACGTCCGGCCGGACATGAAAGTCATGCAGGAGGAGACCTTCGGGCCGTTGGTCGCGATCGTGCCGTTCAAGACTTTGGACGAGGCGATCTCGATCGCCAACGGTGTTCAGTACGGGTTGGTCTCCTACGCCTACACCACCAGCTTGAAGACTGCCGCCCGGTTGGCGGAGGAACTTGAAGCAGGGACGGTTTGCATCAACAACATCGCCGGCAGCACGGTGAACGGTCCGTACCCCGGTTGGAAGCAGAGCGGTTCCGGCGTGGAACTCTCTCACCATGGCATCAACGAATACCTCCATCTGAAGCACGTCCGGATCGATTTGGGTTAAGGAGGGCGAACGCGGTGGCTGCGCGATACGTCTTGGGAGTGGACCAGGGGACGACGTCCTCGAGGGCGATTCTCTTTGACGGAGCGGGGCGCGCGGTGAAGGAGGCCAAACGGCCGCACCGGACGATCTGCCCCCACCCCGGCTGGGTGGAGAACGATCCCCTGGAGATCAGGGACAACGTCCTTGCCTGTCTGGAGGAAGTCCTGACCACAGGCGTGGAACCGGGAGACGTGGCGGCCCTGGGGATAACGAACCAGCGGGAGACGGCGATCGTCTGGGAGCGGGCGACCGGGCGGCCGGTCTACAACGCCATCAGTTGGCAGGACTCCCGGACGGCCGAGGCATGTCAACGGCTGCAGAACGAAGGCTTGGCCCGGTTGGTGCGGGAGAAGACCGGGCTGGCCCTCTTCCCGTACTTCTCGGCGACGAAGCTGCAGTGGATCCTAGAGAACGTCCCTGGGGTGAGAGCGCGGGCGGAGGCGGATGAACTCCTTTTCGGAACCATCGATACATGGCTCATCTGGTGGCTGACCGGTGGGCCAGACGGTGGTCGGCACGTGACCGACCCCTCCAACGCTTCCCGCACCATGCTGCTGAACCTGAGGACCCTCACTTGGGACGATGATCTGCTGAAGCTCTTTTCGGTCCCGAGGGCGCTTTTACCCGAAGTCGTCCCGTCCTCTTCCCCGGTCGCGTACGGGACGGTCTCCCTGGGTGGAGGGCGGTTTGTCCTTCCGCTCGCCGCTGACGTAGGGGACCAGCAGTCGGCTTTGGTGGGCCAGGGGTGCTTCGACCCGGGAGAGGTCAAGAACTCCTTTGGCACGGCCAACGCCATCCTCATGAATACTGGCTCCT
>JBLNBY010000404.1:0-4390 GCA_050260295.1 Bacteroidota bacterium | reverse complement strand
GTTCCCGCCTGTCACCGGCGTCCCCAGCGCTTCCGCCGCCTCGCTCATACCCTCGATGGCTTCCTTGAATTGCCAAAAGATCTCCGGGTCTTCCGGGTTGCCAAAGTTGAGACAGTTGGTGATGGCCAGGGGTTTCGCACCTACACAGGCCACATTGCGGGCTGCTTCGGCCACCGCCAGCCTCCCTCCCCGGCGGGGATCGAGATAGCAGAGCTTCCCGTTGCCGTCGGTCGCGAGAGCGATCGCCTTCCGCATACTGGTCTCCCGCAAGACGAGCAGAGCTGCATCGCCCGCCCCTGGCAGCAACCCGGTCCGGGTTTGCACTTGATGGTCATAGCGCCGGTACGCCCAGGCCTTGCTGGCAAGGGTGGGACGCCGCAGAAGTCTCAGGAGCATGCCGGCCATCTCGGAAGCGTCCACGCGGCCGGGTTGCCTGCCGCACGCAATTGGTGAACTGGCCGGTGTACGGGTGGTCTGCAGATAAGCAGGCTCTTTGGCTGCCGGCCGGTAAGCGGGTGCTTCGGTGAGAAAACGAGCGGGTACCTGCCCCACCACTTCGCCCCGCAGGCGGACGGTAAAGAGCCCGTCCCCGGTCACCCGGCCGATCACCGCGGCGTTGAGTCCAAAGCGGTGGCAAATCTCGGTGATCGCTTCCACGTTTTCGGGGCGGGTGATCACCAGCATCCTCTCTTGCGATTCGGAGAGCATCACTTCGTAGGGGGTCATGCCCGGTTCACGCTGGGGAACGGCGGCAATCTCCACGTCCACACCCGTGCCGCCCCGGACAGCCGTCTCCGCCAGCGAAGAAGTCAGCCCGGCCGCCCCCATGTCCTGAATTCCAACAGCCAGGCCCCGGTCTACGATCTCGAGGCAAGCCTCGATCAGGAGCTTCTCCATGAAAGGATCGCCTACCTGGACCGAGGGCCGGCGGGATTCCGACTCGGCGTCCAACTCCACCGAGGCGAAGGTGGCACCGTGAATCCCGTCGCGGCCGGTGTGCTGCCCCACCAGGATACAAACGTTCCCTACCCCTGTCGCTGCCGCACGGGTCAGCCGCTTTTTGTCGATCAATCCAACACACAAGACGTTGCAGAGGGGATTGCCCGCATATACCGGATCGAAGGCGACCTCGCCGCCCACCGTAGGCACGCCGACACAGTTGCCATAGCCGGCGATACCTTCGACAACGCCCTGAGCGATATGGGCTGAACGCGGGTCTTCAGGAGGCCCGAAGCGGAGCGAATCCAGCAAGGCAATGGGCCGGGCGCCCATGGCCAGGATGTCCCGAATGATTCCACCCACGCCGGTGGCCGCCCCCTGATAGGGTTCGATGGCACAGGGATGATTGTGGCTCTCCATGCGAAAGGCGACGGCAAACTCCTCGCCGATGTCGACCACACCGGCATTCTCACCCGGCCCGACCAACACTTGCGGTCCGTGAGTCGGGAAACGGCGCAGTGCCAGCTTGGAGTGCTTGTAGCCGCAATGCTCCGACCAGAGAACGGCAAACATGCCGAGTTCCAGTTCATTGGGCTCACGGCCCAGCAACTCCACGATGGAGGCGTACTCAGCATCAGTCAGTCCCTGCCGCCGCCAGGCCGGCTCCAAACCGGCCGCCCCAGAAACCATCGTATCTTGCATTGTCACCGGTCCCCCTTGCTCACCCATCGCTGGTCACACCACCGACTCCAGCACGCCGGCGAGCGACAGCAGTACCGCCCGTCCATCCTCTCCGCCCAGCAGCGCGTGAACTGCCCTCTCCGGGTGCGGCATCAACCCGACGACGTTTCCCTGGCGGTTGGTGATACCGGCGATGTCGTTAACGGAACCGTTGGGGTTGGCCGCGGGCGTCCTTCTTCCGTCCGAGTCCGTATAGCGAAATACCACCTGGCCGTTACGCTCGAGCTCGGCCAGCACCTCTGGCGGGGCAAAATACCGTCCCTGCGCATGCGCTATCGGCAACCGCAGTACAGTCCCCGGCTGCACGGACCGGGTAAAGGCAGTAATGGTGTTCTCCACCCGTACGTGAACTGTTTCGCATTGAAAGCGGCGGCTGACGTTAGGAAGGAGTGCACCAGCTAGAAGACCTGCTTCGCACAGTATCTGAAAGCCATTGCAGATTCCCAGGACCGGCAACCCTTTTTCCGCCCAGGCGGCCACCGCCTGCATGACCGGGGAGAAGCGGGCAATTGCACCGGCACGCAGGTAGTCACCGTAGGAGAAGCCGCCGGGAAGAACGATTCCATCGAGCCCGGAGAGCTTCATCGACTGGTGCCAGATAGGGACGGCCTCGTAGTCCAGCTGTTCGAGTGCCCAGATGCAGTCCAGGTCGCAGTTGGAGCCCGGGAAGATGACCACACCCACTCGTCCCCTGCTCATGCCCCGGTTACCTCCTCCTTCAACTCGTAGCTGTACTCCTCCATTACAGGATTGGCGAGCAGCCGGCGGCAAATCTCGTCGGTGACCTGCCCGGCGGCCTGCTGGTCCGGGGCAGCAAGAGAGAAGACTATCACCTTCCCCACTCGCACGTCGCGGGCCTGGGGGTAGCCAAGTGCCTGCAGGGCCGACTCCACCGCCTGACCCTGGGGGTCGAGCACGCCTTCCTTCAGCCGCACCAGCACCCGCACCGCAAAACGCTGTCCGGCGACGTCGCCGTCATGCCCTCGCCCTTGCAGCGCCCGGCGCAGGATCTCGGCGTATGCCTCTTCGACCCGCCCCAGGTCACGGCGGAAGCGGTCTTTGTCCAGCTTCTCGCCGGTGGCTGCATCCCACAGCCGGCAGGTGTCAGGCGAGATCTCGTCGGCCAAAACGATCCGGCCGGCAGAGTCCTTGCCAAATTCCAGCTTGAAATCGACCAGGACGATTCCCCGCTCCGACCAGAAGTGCTGCAGGAGCTGATTGACCTGCAAGGCGAGTTCCTTGAGACGGCCAACTTCCTCTTCCGTCGCCAATGCGAGCAGCTGAATGTGTTCGTCGGTGAGGAGCGGATCGCCCAGCGCGTCGTCCTTGTAGAAGAACTCGACGAGCGGCTGCGTCAGAGTCTGGCCTTCGGGCCAGCCAAGCCGGCGGCTGAACGAACCGGCGGCAATGTTTCGCACCACCACCTCCAGGGGGATGATGCGCACCTTCCGCACCAGCAGGGTACGATCATCGATCTGAGCAACGAAGTGTCCCGGAACGCCGCGTTCTTGAAGGTAGCGATAGAGTACGGCGGTGATGGCCGCATTTCGCGTCCCTTTGTCGGCAATGATCCCGCGCTTTTTGCCATCGAAGGCGGTGGCGTCATCCTTGAACTCAATCAGCACCAGATCAGGGTCGGAAGTGGTATACACCACTTTGGCCTTGCCCTCGTACAGCTTCTCGCCCTTGCTCACGCTCTGTTTGGTCCTCTGTTGATCCATCCCACCAGCCCCCTCACAGCTCGCTTTGTGCGGCACCTTGTGCAGGTTCCTTTGCTTCCGTTGTCAAATAACTCTCCCAGCGCTCTGCGATTTGTAGCGCCCGTACCGTTGCCCGTCCCTGATACATCTCCGGATGATGCAGCAACTCCCGCTGCTTTGGCGATAGCTTGCTGAGATATGGCGACAATTCTGGATCAGCCTCTGCCAACGGGATCAGCGTCTGCTCCTTCGCCTCTGGCCGCAGGGTGAGGCGGCGCACCGCCTCGTGGGCATCAGGATGGCCGGCCGCGGCGAGCAGTATGTAGAGGGGTTCGGCAGCAAAGAGTGGTGCCGACTCCCGCAGGTTTTGCTCCATGTGCTGGCGATCTACCACCAGTGTCCGGCTCACTTTCGCCAACCGCTTGGCAGCGTGGACCAGTACCGCCGCCACTTCCGGCAGGAATCGCCCAGAGGCTGAGTTGGTCAAGTCGCGCTGGTGCTCCGAGATCTGATCCATGTAAACGGTCATCATCCGGGGCACGAACGCTTTCCAGAGGCTTTTGACGTGCTCGAGATTCCACGGATTGCGTTTGTGCGGCATGGTTGAAGAGCCGACTTGTTCAGCCGAAAAAGCCTCTCCCACCTCTGCGATCTCGCTGCGCTGGAGGTGGCGCATATCGTCGGCAAAGTTGGCCAGCACCCCCAAGGTGCTGATCAAAGCGTGAGCCCAATCGAGGACCGGTTCGGGCACCGCGATCTGCGTCGAAATTGGCGACGGCTTGATACCCAACTGCCGCAGGACCGCCTCTTCCAGCCGCTCAGGCTCTGGGATCAACAGGCTGGCGGCATTGTAAGCTCCCACTGCACCCGCCATCTTACCCACCAAGCAGCTGGCCGCCGCGTCGACGCCCTGGATGCGGTCGCCCAGGCGCTGCACATACCAGGCCATGGCAAACCCAAAGGTTATGGGAACGGCATGCTGTCCGTGCGTGCGCCCGATCTGCGGGGTG
>JBLNBY010000403.1:0-5307 GCA_050260295.1 Bacteroidota bacterium | reverse complement strand
CAGCATCACCATCACGACCATGAGCATGACTGGGACGTAGAGGAGAGCGAAATCGTCACTCTGGTGGACGAGGATGGCAATGAACACGACTTCGAGGTCGTCGAGGCCATCGAGGTAGGCGATAAGGCGTATCGTGTCCTCATCCCGCAGGAACAGACCGACCAGGAGGACGGTGAGGGAGAAGAGGCCTACATCTTCCGGGTCGAGACCGATGAGGACGGCGATGAGATCCTGGTTACCATCGAGGATGAGGCTGAGTTCAACCGGGTCGTCACCGCGCTTCAGGAGCTCGAGGGTGACATTGAGGATGGGGATGACCTCGATGACGAGGATTTCGAGGAGGGCGACGAAGATGGCGACGATTGGGACGAGGAAGACGGAGAAGACGAGGACGACGACATAGACTGGGACGAGGACGAAGAGGAGTACGACGAGGACGAAGATGAGGACGACTGGGACGAGGAAGACGAGGACTGGGACGAAGAAGAAGAGGAAGAAGAGTAGTCGGTAGTCCTTTGGTCCTGATCGCAGGTGGGCCAGGCACACCGGCAGCACTTTGCCCATAGACTATTCAGGAGTTCCTTCTCCAAGAGCAAGGGATGGATCCTGGAGGTGGGGCAGGTGTTGCCGGTCTGGCCGGATCTCGATTGGCTGAAGCAACTCGCAGCTCTTGTTGCCTATGTCGGCGGCCAGGGAGCTTTTCCTCCGCCGCTCAATCCCAAGGAGGAAGCCGCCTTACTTGCCAGATGGCAGCGGGGGGACAAACAGGCCGCGCATGTACTGGCGGAACGAAACCTGCGTCTGGTAGCGCATATCGCACGCAAGTTCGAGACCTCTGGGGAAGATCAGGACGACTTGATCTCCATAGGGACGCTGGGGTTGGTCAAGGCGATCGACACCTACAGCCCACATCACAACACTCGCCTTGCCACCTATGCAGCCCGGTGTATCGAAAACGAGATTCTCATGTATCTGCGCTCGCGGCGCAACAGTCGTCAGGAAATCGTACTGTCCGAACCGATAGGCGCTGACCGGGAGGGCAACGAGGTCACCCTCATGGATGTGCTGGGGACAGACGGTACGGAGGTGTACGACCAGGTCGAAAGCCGTGTCGAGCGGCAGCAGTTGCGGGAGAAGCTCGACACCCTGACCAGGCGGGAACGGCTGGTGCTCGAACTCCGATACGGGCTGCAGGACGGGATCGAGAGGACTCAGCGAGAGATCGCCCGCTTCTTGGGAGTCTCCCGTTCCTATGTGTCCCGCATCGAAAAGCGGGCCTTGCACAAGCTTGGGCAGGCTATGGGTGCCTGACGGAGGGTAATAGTTGCGCTGGCTGACGCCGGATCTTACGGTGGCCTCCGTTTACCAGATAGATCAGGACAGGCTCTGGCAGGATGGCCTTCGTGGGATTATCCTCGATATCGACAACACCATCACTCCCTGGCATGCAAATGAAACGTTGCCCGAGGTCCACGAATGGATTACCCGGGCCAGGCAGCGAGGCTTTCGGATCTGTCTGGTGTCCAATGCCCGTGCCCGCCGGATCCGGTATTTCGCCCAAAGGCTGGGTGTGGACCATGTCCTGGCCGGGCGCAAACCAGGCCGCCGGCCCTTTCTGGCGGCCCAGATGCGCTTGAGCCTCAGCCCGGCGGAAGTGGTAGTGGTGGGTGACCAGTTGTTTACCGACGTAGTAGGTGGTAAACGGCTAGGTTTTCGAACGATCCTCGTGGATCCGATCTCCTCCCGGGAGTTCATCGCCACACGTCTCTCCCGGCGTCTCGAAGCCCTGATACTGAAGCGGCTGGCACGCCGGGGGTTGCTTGGCCGGGCGGAGGTGGACAGGCGTCTGCGTGCTCTTTTCAGGCCCAGACCAAACGTCTAGTCGATTAGCCAACACAAGGCACTGATTGGCAGGGAGTAGAAGGGAGACAGGGCTTGGCGCTACGTTTTCTCACAGCAGGCGAATCGCATGGACCAGAGTTGGTCGCCATCATCGAAGGACTGCCGGCTGGACTTCCTCTCTCCCGGGAGCTGGTAGACCGGGAGCTGGCTCGCCGGCAGGCAGGCTACGGCCGCGGGCGCCGCATGCAGATCGAGCAGGATCGCATTCGCTGGCTGAGTGGTGTTCGCCATGGCCAGACGATGGGCAGCCCCGTAGCGTTGTCCATCACCAATCGGGACTGGTCTCACTGGGAAACGATCATGGCCGCCGATCCACCGGCCCCGGAGAACGTCGAAGTCGCGAGAGGGCGCAGAGTCTCGTACCCGCGCCCCGGCCATGCCGACCTTGCCGGCGGGATGAAGTATGGGCACCGGGATCTGCGCAATGTGCTGGAACGGGCGAGTGCCCGGGAGACGGCCGCCCGGGTGGCGGTCGGTGCAGTTGTCCGTCAATTGCTGGCCCACTTTGGTGTGCGGGTGGCATCGTTCGTCGTGGCTTTGGGAGAGGTGACAGCTGCTCCGGAGACGTACAGCAAAAGGTCCAGCCGGACGGACGGCGGCGCTGGTGACACCGAAGGGCCACTTCCCATCAGCAGTTGGTGGCAGCAAGTGGAAGAGTCTCCGGTTCGCTGTCCCGACCCGGAGGCGGCACAACGGATGATGGCAGCCATAGACCGCGCCCGCGAGGCGGGAGACACTCTGGGCGGCATCTTCCAGGTAGTGGTGGAAGGACTGCCGGCGGGACTGGGAAGCCACGTGCAGTGGGATCGCCGGTTGGACGCGCGTCTGGCAGCGGCGGTCATGAGCATCCCCGCCATCAAAGGGGTTGAGATCGGCATCGGGTTTGCTGCCGGTTCCCGACCCGGTTCGCTGGTGCACGATGCTATCGCCTTCGACCCCGAGCGGGGAGCATATCACACCACCAATCGGGCCGGAGGACTCGAAGGCGGCATCACCAACGGTGAGACACTGTGGCTTTCGGCGGCGATGAAGCCCATCGCGACGTTGATGAAGCCCCTCCCGTCGGTCGATATCGACACGGGGGAACCACAGAACGCGGCGGTGGAGAGGTCGGACGTTTGTGCCCTGCCAGCGGCCGCGGTGGTGGGAGAAGCGATGGTCGCCTGGGAACTGGCCTGTGCCTGGGTGGAGAAATTCGGGGGCGACTCGCTGACGGAGATGGAACAGAATGTCAGAAACTACCGCGAGAGCCTGCGGCGCTACATCAGGGATGAACCGGCAGAATCCGGGCACCGAAATGGTTGAAGCGGCCTCGGCTTTGGGGGAGTCTCGCGGGCCGGGGATAGTCTTGATCGGCCTGATGGGTTCCGGCAAGAGTACCGTCGGGCGTCTGTTGACTCAGGAAACCGGGCTTACCTTCGTCGACCTGGATGCTCTGATCGAGGAACGGGCCGGCACCACCATCGGGCGCATCTTCGCCGAACAGGGAGAGGGTGCTTTTCGCCAGTTGGAGCTGGAGGCCCTGCAGGCGCTACTCCAGGATGGCAGTGCAGCCAAGGGGTTGGTCGTTGCAACAGGCGGTGGTGCACCTTGCCGTGAAGCCGCCTGGCCACTGCTGCGGCAGCTTGGCATGGTCGTCTGGCTACAGGTCGATCCGGCTCAGGCTGTCGAAAGGTTGCTTCAGAGCACTGGCGAGGTGTCGTCCCGCCCGCTCCTGGTATCTGCACTGTCGGGGCGATTTGCCGGAGGGGAGAGGGAAGATGCTATACTGACCCGCCGCCTGGGCGAGTTGCTCGCTGCTCGTGGTGGCTGGTATGCCCGGGCCGATCTGCATGTCTCCACGGCCCACGCTTCACCAGCCGAATTGGCGCATAAGATTGCGGACGTTTGGAGGTGTCGGCTCGCGGTGCGGACTGTCCGTGTTTGCGTTGCACCCCGTTCATATGAAGTAAAGATTGGTCGCGGCCTGATTGCGCGGGTGGGCCAACTTCTGGCAGAGCTTTTCCCGGCCGGTTCCGCGCTGCTCGTCACCAATCCGACGGTGGCCGCGCGCTACGGCGACACCGTCCACCGTTCGTTGGAGGAAGCTGGCTTTACCGTTCATCGGCTGCTCATGGAAGACGGTGAGGAGTACAAGAACCTTGAGACCGTCAAGTCGCTCTATGAGGGGGCGGCTGCCGTGCGGGCGGAACGCTGGTGGCCGGTGGTAGCGCTCGGGGGCGGGGTAGTCGGTGATACTGCCGGGTTTTTTGCTGCAACCTACCTGCGGGGGCTTCCCTTCATTCAGGTTCCCACCACTTTGCTGGCACAGGTGGATGCCAGCGTCGGCGGGAAGGTGGGCGTGGACCTACCGGCGGGCAAGAACCTGGTCGGAGCGTTCTATCAGCCCTGGGCCGTGATCGTGGACCCTCAGACTCTGTCTTCGTTGCCGGCGCGACAACTCCGCACGGGCCTCGCCGAGGTCGTCAAGACTGCCGCCCTGGATGGTGGCGAGTTGCTGGATTTACTAACCCGGGGAATGGAGCCGTTGCTGGCGGGTGTCGATACCGGCGTTGCGGGTGTATGGGAACGAGTGCTCGAGCTTTCCATAGGCTATAAGGCCCGGGTGGTGGAGGCCGATGAACGGGAGACCGGGGGAATGCGGATGGTCCTAAATCTCGGGCACACCGTTGGCCATGCTCTCGAGACCATGACGGGTTATCGCACCTACACGCATGGCGAAGCGGTTGCCATGGGCATGGTCGTCGCTCTCAGGCTCAGCCGGCTGTATACCGGTCTGCCGGTCGAGCAGGAAGAGAAGGTCGTGGCCCTTCTGCAGGCGGCCGGACTGCCGCTCGTGCCCGCTTGCTGGGAACCGGAGACTGATTGGGACCGCCTGGCGGCCTTGCTTTTGCGGGACAAGAAGGTGCGGGCGGGCGAGGTCAACTTCGTTCTCCTGCGTGAACTGGGTGCTCCGCTCGTGCAGCCGCTCCCGCTGGAAGCTGTCCAACAGGTGTTGCACGAGCTGTGGCCGGCAACGGCGTCCCCGGAGAGGAGGGGCTGAGGTGGCGGAGAGGAGCTTACAGGTCCTGGTGTTGAATGGTCCGAACCTGAATTGGCTCGGCCGACGCGAACCCGGGGTCTATGGGGGCACGGCCTGGCCGGAGATCCAGGCGGAGCTCGAGCAGTTTGCTACCGACCGGGGGGCAACCATCGTTTGCCGTCAGTCCAACCATGAGGGTGTGCTGATCGACCTGCTGCAGGAAGGGGCGGACGTCTACGACGCGGTGGTGTTGAATGCGGGTGGGTTGACGCATACCAGCCTGGCGCTACGGGATTGTGTGGCCGCCTTGCCTATGCCGGTGGTCGAGGTGCACCT
The DNA here is from genome assembly GCA_050260295.1 of Bacteroidota bacterium. Lineage (GTDB taxonomy): Bacteria > Bacillota > Limnochordia > Limnochordales > DUMU01 > DUMU01. The sequence continues at coordinate 47 of JBLNBY010000403.1, read as the reverse complement.
GAGCAATATCTACGCCCGGGAGGAGTTTAGACACCGGTCCTTGCTCG
>JBLNBY010000402.1:0-5539 GCA_050260295.1 Bacteroidota bacterium | reverse complement strand
TTTTCCCGCAGCGTTCCCGTCTGCTTGAGAATCGCGTCAACCAGCGTCGTCTTGCCGTGGTCGACATGGGCAATGATGGCGACGTTCCGGATGGCAGTATTCTGTATCGCACCATTCTGGCTGCTATTTGTTTCGGCTACCAACGGTTTCCATGCCCCCTGGCGCGAAAAAGCGCATCGTGCGGGAACTCCCGTACATGCGCACGCCCTCGTTTCCAGTTCACTTCAGAATTTTAGAGCCACCGCCTGTCACCGTCAACCGTACTAGCCCATCTGGCAATCTGCTGCGCCGACCTGCTGACACGCTGGATGACGGGGAATTCTAAACTAACGGTACTGTGGGCAGACCGAAAGAGAGGGAGACATTGGTGGTCATGGAGTCGGGCGGAAGAGAAGAAAGAGAACGGCGGATCAAGTCCATCATGGACTTCGTATCCGATCACCGGGAGTCCCTGGCATCCCTGGTCATCTGCCGGCGGGCTCTGGGGGAAGCGGTTCCTCGGGTGAACGGGTCACTGATCCAACAGCTGGGGGAACACCTGCAGCAGGCTAACGACGAGGAGATCGCTTCCTATTACGATATCGTCCTTTAGGGGCTAGCCGCTGACTGTCAGGGGACCCGCAGCCAGGGCAGGCAGGATTGAGCGGTTCACAGGTAGAAAGCTCCCGGTACTCCCAGCAAGCGCCAGTCACTGCAAGAAGGGGTGACCGCACGATGGTACAGGATGATCCGCTCGGAGGGCAGGAGATGCATCAGGATGCGGAAGCCGAAGTGGAAGCGGTAGCGATCATAGGGGGTACCGGGGTCTACAAGCTCGAGGAGTTGGAAGGTGAAGGGCCGCGAGTCGATACTCCGTACGGCAGCGTGGAAGTGTTTCCCGGCCGGTTGGCTGGCCGGCCTGTATACTTCCTCCCGCGCCACGGGGTGGGACATACCGTTCCCCCGCATCTGGTGAACTACCGGGCCAACATCTGGGCCCTGCGCGAACTGGGGGTGACTCAGGTTCTGGCGACCAACGCAGTCGGATCCCTCCGCACTGACTGGCGGCCCGGGCAGCTGGTTGCGGTCGATCAATTCCTCGACTTCACCCGGGGCCGTCCGGCGACCTTCTGTGATGGAAGCGATGGTCACGTGGTTCACACCGACGTCACCGAACCGTATTGTCCCCGGTTGCGCTCGTTGATCATGGCAGCTGGCCAGGAGCTGGGCTTGGGGGTAGAGGGGGCGGGGTGCTATGTCTGCACCGAAGGCCCCCGTTATGAGACGGCCGCGGAGATCCGGTTCTTCCGCCAGGCAGGCGGGGACGTGGTCGGTATGACCGGAGTGCCGGAGGTGGTGCTGGCTCGGGAAGCCGGTATCTGCTATGCCGCCGTTGCTCTTGTAACCAACTTGGGAGCCGGGCTGACGTCCGCATGCTTACGCCACGAGGACGTGGTCGCCCGCATGCAGGAAGGGGCCGGGTCGCTGCGACGACTCCTGAACCGGGTGGTGGCACTCTTGCCGTCAGTTCGCCCGCAGGACGCCTGTCCCTGTGCACGGGGCTGAAAAAATGCAGGCGAAGGGGTTGATTGCTGGCTGAACCCATGCTATACTGCCAAATGTGCCGACCCACCGGGTTGACTCTGGTGGGTGAGACATAAGGCGACCGATGGGAGGTCGTCCAACGGCAGGACACGGGGCTCTGGACTCCGGTATGAAGGTTCGAATCCTTCCCTCCCAGCCAACTGCCCCCATCGTCTAGCGGCCCAGGATGCGTGGTTCTCAGCCACGAGACAGGGGTTCAAATCCCCTTGGGGGTACCATCTCTCTTTTAGACTACCAATCCTGCTCAGGTAGAGCTTTTTTTATACCCTCCACCTGCCACTCTCTCTCCCTGCGAGAATACGACCGCGGGCCGGCGGGACACTAGGATTGGCCAAACCCGCAGCCGGGTGTAGCTGGTTGTGGCCGATGGTCGCGAGGAGGGAGGCCGAGAGCATGGTGTGGAATGCCCTCAAACGAGCGCTGGGTCTGACGGACGAGCCGGCCAGGCAAAACCGCGCAGCCGTTGGTGGTGCAGGTCGCAGTGACGCGGCAGAGCCTGCTGCGGTGCAGGGGCTTGCCGGTGCAGCGGACGATCAGGAGGCGGCAGCAGAGCTCGATCCGTGGTTGACCAGCGCCCAACAGGCACAGGCCTATCAGTGGGCTCCGGATGACGGGGTGATGGTTAAACCCACACCGATCACCCTCGGGCAGGAAGTCACCATCCGCTACAAGGGTCTGCTGGCCAAATCTGGCGCTGACCGTCTCTTTCTTCACTACGGTTACGGCCCTGGACCATGGCGGCATGTCACTGAGATCGCCATGGACCGCCAGCCGGATGGCAGCTGGATTGCACAGATCCGCGCGGACGAGCCGGGACGGCTCAACTTCTGCTTCCGGGATGCCGCCTCTAACTGGGATAACAACAACGGTCGCGACTGGAGCTACGAAGTGCATACGGGGGAATGGCCGCACTAGATGCCGGTGTAACCTACCCTTCGCTTCCGAACCGTGGCAGGTAGCCTCCGCCGGCCGCAGGCGACTCGCTCGTTCCATAGGGGACGGGCGAGCCTGCGCGTTATGCCGGCGACTCTTAGCAATTCCCACTTTCCGACGACGTATGAACGTGATAACGTGGAACGGGTTGGGGTATAGACTAATGCTGCCGGTATAAGTGCGCTTATCTAAATCAACTAGAAGGTGGAAATGTGGCCAGATTGGTGATCAGAGGCGGCCGACCATTGCGAGGAGAAGTGTCTATCAGCGGTGCCAAGAATAGTGCTCTGGCACTGATGGTGGCAGCAGCTCTAGCGCGTGGGGAAACCGTTCTCTATAACGTGCCGCACGATCACGACGTCATGGTCATGGCCGAAATCCTGCGGGAGTTGGGCGTCAGGGTCGCATTTACTGCCCCTCACGAGCTGCACATAGACGGGACCGACCTCAGGACGGAGGTTGCTCCGTACGAGGCTGTTCGCCAAATGCGTGCCTCCTTCTACGTGGCGGGACTGCTCCTGGCCAGGCTCCGCCGTGCCAAAGTTCCTCTACCCGGCGGTTGTCAGCTGGGTTCCCGACCGGTAGATTTTCATCTGCGCGGGTTTGAGGCGCTGGGAGCGAAGGTCAACATCGAATACGGTTACATGACGGCCGAAGCACCGGGTCTTGCGGGTACGACCATCTTCATCAACCGTGCTAGTGTGGGTACGACGGTCAACCTCATGTTGGCCGCCACTCTGGCCGAGGGTACGACCGTCCTGGAGAATGCCGCCAAGGAGCCGGAGGTCGTCGACCTGGCCGTCTTGCTCAACAGCATGGGAGCGAGGGTTCGCGGTGCTGGTACCGATGCCATCCGTATCGACGGTGTCGAAGAGTTGCATCCGAATGAACACTGGGTGATTCCCGACCGGATCGAGGCGGGTACGTACATGATGGCTGCAGGTATCACCGGCGGTGATATCGTGCTCAACAATGTGGAGTTGGACCACCTGCGTACACCCGTGGCCAAGCTGGCGGAGACCGGCCTGCGGGTCGAGGTGGAAGCTCCCGGGCGTGTACGTGTCTGGCTCGACCCGCGCGTACGTCTGCGGGCTGCCGACGCTGAGACTGCCCCATATCCTGGTTTTCCTACGGATTTGCAGCCGCCACTGGTGGCGCTCCTGTGCGTCGCCGAAGGGACATCGGTGGTCCGGGAGACCATCTTCGATCGCTTTCGGTTTGTCGACGAGCTTCGGCGGATGGGTGCCGATATCAGAGTGGAACACGACACGGCGATCGTGCGCGGGGTTGCCAAACTGACCGGGGCGCCCGTCGAGGCAATGGATCTGCGGGCAGGCGCTGCACTGGTGCTGGCAGCTCTGGCGGCCGAGGGTGAAACTCAAATAAGCGGTGTCGAGCTGATCGACCGCGGCTACGAGGACATTGAAGCCAAGCTTACCGGCGTGGGTGCCGATGTCCGGCGTGTGGAAGATCGCGAGGGTCAGCGTGAAAATGATGTCGGACTGACGCAGAGTTTGTGGCAATTGTCGGCAGATAACCGAGACCGCTGTTAGTCTCCCGCTCTCAGTTGCGCTCCTGGGAGAACGGGTCACCATGGAGCGCCGTTGGCGGCCGCCTATCACTTCGCATCCGTAACGATCGGGTCGGAGGATAGGCGGCCTTTCGCCAGCTTGTTCGTTCCTACGCAAAGTGGCAGGCGACCCGGTGCCCGTCACCTTTGTCCACCAGCTCGGGTTCTTGCTCGCGGCAGATTGCCTGGGCTAGAGGACAACGGGGATGCAGCCGGCAGCCGCTGGGCGGATGGACTGCGTTCGGCACCTCGCCCGGCAGTACGGTTTGCAGACCCTTACGGGTTGGGTCGGGGACGAGTACCGCGGAAAGCAAGGCCTTGGTGTACGGGTGCAGTGGAGAGGTGACGATCGCATCCGCCGGTCCTTCCTCCACGAACTTGCCCAGGTACATAACGCCGATACGGTCGCAGATGTGGCGGGCGGTGGCCAGGTCGTGGGTGATGTAGACGAAGGTGACCCCCTTCTGCTTGGAGAGCCGCAGCATTAGATTGAGAATTCCGCCGCGTATCGACACGTCCAGCATCGATACCGGCTCGTCGGCGACAATGAAGTCGGGCTCGAGGACCAAAGCACGCGCGATCGCGATGCGCTGCCGTTGGCCACCCGATAACTCGTGGGGGTAGCGGTATATGTACTCGTCTGGAGGGGTCATCTCCACATCCGCCAGCGCCTTGCGGACCCGCTCGACTTCCTCGTCCCGAGAGGTGGCCAAGTTTTGCAGCCGCAGCGGCTCGGCGATGATGCGATAGACGTTGAGCCGGGGGTTCATCGACTCGTAAGGATCCTGGAAGACGATCTGCAGCCTGCGCCGGAGCGGCTTCAGCTCTTGGGGCGACAGGCGGAGGATGTCGGTGCCGTCGAAGAGGATTTGACCCTCCTGGGGTTCTGTGAGCCGCAGCAGCGCGCGTCCCATGGTGGTCTTACCGCAGCCGGACTCGCCGACTATCCCTAGGATTTCACCCCGCTTCACCTCGAACGAAACCCCGTCGACGGCGCGGACTGCGAGCCCCTGCCCACCCCGCAGCGCACTCAGCACCCCGCGGCGCAGGGGGAAGTGCTTGACCAGCCCGACGACCTTCAGCAAAGGCTCAGAGAAAGCCGCGTCAACCTTCACGCGAGATGCTGCTGTTGCCATATGTCAGCTCCTCCTGCTAAGATGTCTGCCTTGTGGCATGCCACGGCATGTCGCTCCCCCGAGACCTTCATCGCCGGCTCTTCAGCACGGCACCGGCCGTCTGCCAGCGGGCAACGGGGATTGAAACGGCAGCCGGCGGGGGGGTCGACCAGGTTGGGCGGTGAGCCGGGAATCGAGCGTATGGTGGACCGACCGGCTGCAATGTTGGGGAAGGCCCGGACAAGCCCGGCAGTGTACGGATGCAGCGGGCGGGAGTAGATCTCCACTGCTGAACCATACTCTACTATCCTTCCTGCGTACATGATGGCAACGTCGT
>JBLNBY010000401.1:0-3230 GCA_050260295.1 Bacteroidota bacterium | reverse complement strand
AGCCTGCTTTTCCACCGGTTCGTCCACTTTCCCCGGCCGCCGCAGGCCGGCAGTATCGACCAGAACCATGCCGTAACCCTGATATTGGAAGGGCGTGTCCACCGGGTCGCGAGTGGTGCCGGGAATGTCGCTCACTACCACCCGTTCCTCGCCCAGGATGCGGTTGACCAGTGACGATTTGCCCACGTTGGGACGTCCCACTATCGCCACCCGGGTGACATCCGCTTCCTCGTCGATTGGATCGTCTAGATCGTCCAGTTCTTCACGCTCGACCCCCGCGGGGCCCTGCATCCGCCTGATCTCCTGCAGCTTGGCAACCACTGCGTCCAACAGGTCACCCAATCCCCGCCGGTGCTCGGCTGCAACGGGCAGCGGTTCACCCAGACCCAGACGAAGAAACTCCCAAATGGCGGGCTCCACGTCGGGGCTGTCGACCTTGTTGGCCACCAGCAACACCGGCTTGCCCGATACCCAGAGTGATCTGGCGATCTCCTCGTCGTCGGGCAGTACGCCTGCCCTGGCATCGACTACGAAAAGGACGACGTCGGCCTCCTCGATTGCCCTCTGCGCCTGGCGCAGCATCTGCTGCGGGATTACGCCCGTAGACATCGGGTCGATACCACCGGTATCCACCAGCGCAAAACGGAGCCCATTCCAGTCTGTCTCTGCGTAGAGCCGATCGCGGGTGATGCCGGGTTCGGCCCGGACCACAGCTGCCTGCCGGGCGAGAATCTGGTTGAAGAGCGTCGACTTGCCAACGTTGGGTCGCCCTACGATTGCGACCAACGGGAGCGTCATGGCGAGCCTCCTCCGTGAGCGGTAAGTCCACTCACCGAGCATAAGCCGGTTCCGGCCGGCAGGCAAGTTCTTTGGGTTGTCGACCTCGGCTATTGGCGGCCTGGCAGCCGGTTGATCCGATAAAAGAAGAGGAAGCCACCCCCCACCACCGCCAACAGGGCAAGCGCAATCCAGATGTACCGCAGTCCGACGGCAGTCTCCGGCCGGGTCACATTCGGTCCGAGCCCAGCAGCTGCCGGAATCACCTTGCTGAAGAGTTCGGCAGCGACCATCGCCTGATCGAGTGAGTTGTCCACCGTCCCGAACTCCAGCAGAACCGAACGTGGACCTACGTCTTGATTGTAGTTGCCGTAGCCGAAGAAGATGTCCAATACCAGGTCGGGAAAGAGCCGGTCGGCCACCGCCTTCAGACGCTTGGCAAAATCGAAGTTCAACTCGCGCTGGGGGTTCTGCCGCCCCACCACGATCCGTACCCGGGTCGCTGTCTTGCCACCGACGTTAGTGGTGTAAATGTCGGGCGGGACGGCATCCCGGTGGATGTCGATCAGCAGGGCTGGCATCTGCGTGAGCAGCTTGCGCACGGTAGCCCGGGAGCGGTGGTACGCCAGACCGTCGTGGGGCACATGTGTCTCTTCCCGCACATCAACCCGCACACCCTGCCGGCGCAGACCATCCCCTAGAGCTTCCCCCACGCGGTAAACATCACCCCTGGGCGTTTCCGAGGTCATACCGCTGCTTGGGCGATACGACTCATCACTGTGGGTGAAGTAGATACCCACGAGCGGTGACTCGCGGGTGAGCGGTCGGCTGACTTCGGCCTTTAGTTCCTCACGCAACCGTTCCATCAATTCGTCGTCGAGGTCGGGCAGCTTTGCCTTCCCTTTCTCTTCTACGAAGATATCATCGCCCACCCCCCGCTTTACCTCATATGTGGTGTTGTCACTGGCGACATAGATGTCACCCGGCTGCAACTCGAGCGTGGTATAGGTGAGCAGCTTCCCGGTCGAGTCGACCCAGACCGTGTAATAGCCGCCCTCACGACGTTCCCACCACTCTTCGAGCATGCCCGGATCGTCGGTGCTTTCCTTGACCGTATCGCCGGAAGTACGGTTTTCGGATGAAGCAGGCAACGTCTGTGACATTGCCCAAGCTGCAGATGTCCAGGCGGTCAGCAACATTACCAGCAAGAGTAGGAGCAGCCGCAACGAGGCTGCCAGCAGCCCGGATCGCTTCATTCGCCCTGCCCCCCGTGTCGAATCCTCTCCCGTGCTTCGCCCACCCACTCCGCCAGCCCCAGGGCGAGTACCCCGCCGACCACTGACGCGTCGAGCAGTCCCGCTCCACCCAAGGATACGGTAATCGCCATACCGGCTCGGCGGGCAAGCAGTCCATCCGCCACCAGGGCCAACAAGACGCCCACGCTTCCCCCCAAAAAGGCAGATCGTCGTGAACGGCCAGCTATATAGGCGACCACTCCGGCGACCAACCCAAAAAGCCAGAGCGGATCGATGAAGGCAAGCGGGCTGCGTCCGGCATCAAAGTCGGTAAACTGGCTGAGCCCCCAAACCACGCCGGCCGTGACCAGGATGGTAAATAGCCCCCGCCAACGCTCCAGCGCCGTATCCGCCCTGGCCCACACGTATGCCGCCAACACCAGCGGCACGAGGCCGCCACCGACGTTGATCTCCCAGGGCACACCGGCAAACGGAAAGCGGATGTCAATAAAAGAGCTGACGGCCATGGCTGCAATTACCAGCAGTGCCTGCCGGTCGGTCAGATGGAGGCGATCCAGCGCCCGCTCAGTCAGCCCCAGCGCGATGAGTATGGTAACCACAGATAGCAGCAGAAGTCCCAGCGGCATACTCCGTCCCTCGTTTCCAGGCTACCGGTAGCCTACCTCCGCACCTGCCCGGTTATCCGCTCCTGCACCCACATCGCTCCCACCGGCTCTCCTGCTTCTCACGTTCTGTCCCCCAACCGATCCTTCTCCATAAACATTCTGCTTGTAGACCAGACTATGGAGTGGTAGACTGCTTTTGGCGAACATTTTCGGCGGTTTCCACCCCGGATGTTCGGAATCTGAGCAAGGAGTTGATGGGGTTTGGGCGCAGAAGCCGAGCGTTCACTGGACCTGGCCGGCAGTCAAGCCGGAGGCGGATCTCAGGCAGGATTTCTCGAGCGGATCTTCCACATTAGTGAACGGGGTTCGACCGTCGGGAAGGAATTGGCCGCGGGCATCACCACTTTCATGACGATGGCCTACATTCTGTTCGTAAACCCGGACATCCTCTCCGCAGCTGGCGTCCCCGCCGAAGGGGCGGCGGTAGCGACGGCTCTGGCCGCTGCCGTGGCCACGCTGGCCATGGGACTTTACGCCAACTACCCCTTCGCCCTTGCCTCGGGCATGGGCCTCAACGCCGCACTTGCCTTCG
>JBLNBY010000400.1:0-3135 GCA_050260295.1 Bacteroidota bacterium | reverse complement strand
CCAAGCCATCAAGGCTCTTGTACGTGAGAACTTAGGGGTAACCGTGATCTCTGACCGGGTCGTTTTGGACGAGATCAAGAGCGGTGTGCTTAAAAAGGTGAATGTTCCCGAACTTCACCTAAAGCGCGACTTCAACTTCATATCCCGCAAGAACCAGCGCCTTTCTCTTATAGCGACCAGGTTTCTGCAGGTTTGCAGGCAACAAATCATTGCATCACATCTCGACCCTTCCGCAATCTGACCGCGTCTGATGTAATGTTCAGTGCAATATCGGGCTCATCGCCCTAGGTATGGCCATGGTCGTCTATTGCTAAGGTTGTATCGCCTGTCCCGTGTACGACGCCCTGAAGAGACGGTCGTTTGGCCCGTTGTCTGTTCGGCCCGTTGTCCGGTCAAACGGTTAGCCGGCCTGACCTTTGCCCAGTTTGAGAGGACAACTCGAGATCGTCCCGACCGCCACCGTAGTTGCCGTCGAGCCAGACAACCAGGTTATGGACTCGGCTCGAGGAGCGCAACGTGTAACGGTTCACGCTGGGAGGTTTCTTTCTATCCTCTACATTCCCCATTCACGTAGTGGGTACCAGAACCGGACAGTATGGTAAAATGTAACCATAGCACGAAAAATGTAACCATAGCACGACAGAGGGTTGAGAGAAGCACGTGGTAGGTTCGCATTGGAAGGAACCCGCAGAGGGTGTCTGGCGTGCCCTCGGGCGTCTCAGGATCGGTCTCGGGGTGGGCATGGTCCTTATTGCCCTTGTATTCGTACCGCAGCGCAAGCCGTGGCTTCTTTTGCTGATCGGTTTATTCACGGCGGGGTTCATGGGAGTGAATGCTGCCGGACTGGCGTGCCGCCCGGAGCGCAGGAGGCTGGTGGAGCTCGCCTCGATGCTGTTCGGCCTCGGGGCGACAAGTGGCCTTGTGGTGGCCACTGGCGGCGTCGGTGGGCCGCTGGTGTTCCTGTTCCTGGTTCCGGTGTTTACTTACGGATTCAGATCGGGACCACGGGCTGCCTACCTGTCGGCGGCGGTCAATTCTCTGGCGTTAACCGTCATTTATGTAGCTTCGCTGAGGGACGGTTTTGCCTCCCCGCACCTGCTGGGATTTGCTGCGGTCGCCGGGCTCATGTGGCTTGAGGCGAGTGCTGTATCGCTGGTCGTGGGGCACATAGCGGCGCAGCGGGAGGAGCTCATGCAGCTCGCCCAGCGCGACCCGCTGACAGGGCTACTCAACCGGCGGTCCCTGTACGAGCTGGTGGGGTATCTGGCCGCGGAACAAAGGGAGTTTGCGGTGGTACTGGTCGATCTGGACGGGTTCAAGGCAGTGAACGACAAACATGGCCACCTGTTCGGGGATGAGGTGTTGAAACGAGTGGCGGAAGCCATGCGGCGTGCCGTCCAGCGGGAAGATGCGGTGGCCAGATACGGTGGGGATGAATTCGCCGTTGTGGTACCGGGTGGCCGGGAGGAGGGTGAGCATGTTATGCGGCGGCTTGAGGAGGCTGTGGCAGGAGTGAGCCGGGATATGGGAGTTGCCACCGGCCTGTCGGGTGGAGTCGCCGGGTGGCCTGCGGACGGTGTCACGTGCCAGCAGCTTCTGCAGGCGGCCGACCGGAGACTCTATCGTGCGAAGGAGTCGAAGGGCCGGACGCGACCGGACTGGGAAACCATCGGGGGATTCAGAAACGGAAATACCTTCTGCGCAGCGCTTCGCCCTGGTGGGATCCTCCAAGCCGTGTCTTTAGGAGCGGGGGGCGGAGAGACAGGTGCCGGACCAGCCCCTGGGGCCGGGTTGCGATGACGGCACGCCCCGGCGGGCGGCGACCGCAACCGGTAAGAAGGAGGGCCCGAGCGCATCAGAGCCGACCATGTTGAAGGAGAAGTCCATGTTTTACGAAGAGCTAAAGCAGGTAGGTTTACACGAGCTTCAAGAGAGTATGAGCCGCGCCCTGGGGCTGGCAGTTACGGTCGTGTACCCGGACGGGCGTCCGTTGACCGAGCCGTCCAACCTGTGTTCTTTCTGTGCCTTGCTCGACCGTAATCCGCAAGTGCGGGCCATGTGCGCGGCTGCGCGCGTGACCTCTGCGAAGTCGGCTGCGGTTACGGGAAAGGATGTGCTTCACACCTGCCCTGCCGGGCTGGTGCATCTGGCGGTCCCCCTGCAGGTGGAGGGAGAGACGGTAGCGGTGGTGCTGGGCGGCAACGTGGCCCTGCGGCCTCTCGCGGAGGAAGCGGTGGTGCGGCTGGCCCGGGAAGCGGGTATGAATCCGGCAAAGCTGCTTGAGGCGGCCGGGGCGGTACCGCTCTGGACGGAAGAGCAGCTCCGGGCGGCCATGGCGACGGTACGGAAGGTAACGGAGACCGTTGCTCGGCTACTCTATGCCAAGCAGGAACTGGGCAGGAAGGCGAACCAGCTTGCCACTCTCTTTGAGTTCAGCCGTACCGTTTCCGGCAGCCTTGACGTGGCCGAGGTCGCCCGGAGGGCGATCGGGGCGGCGCTGGAGTTGACTGGTGCCGCCAGCGGGTCGGTGATGATGCTTCCGGAGGCGACATCAGGGTTCGCAACTCCCGAGGTGGCAGCTAGCGTGGAAACCTCTGATGGGTTTTCCGTGACGCCACCGGGCGAAGTGGTTGCCGCTGTCGAACGAGAGACGCGCGCCGTTCATTTCAGCAGCCGGCCCGGAGATGGGACGCCGGAAGAAGGGCGGCCGGCGGTGGCCTTACCCCTGATGGTCGGGGGCAGGGTGACAGGCGTGCTGACCGTAGCGGGCAGGCCGGAAGGTACGGGTTTTTCCGACGACGAGACGGTGCTTCTGACCACACTGGGCACGAGCCTGGGGCTGGCCCTTGATGATGCCCGCCTGTTCCGCGAGCTCAAGCTAAGGGCGGCCATGCTGGAACGGTTGATCGAAGTGGGGCGGGTAGTCTCGGGCAGCTTGGACGTGAATGCAGTGGTAGAGTCGGCTCTGGGGAGCGTCAGGGATGTCTTGGGGGCGCAGCGGTGTGCCCTGCGGCTGCTTGATGAGGAAACCGGCGAGCTGGAGCTGAAGGGCAGCCTGGGCATGGGTGCGGAGCTACAGGCGAAGGTCGGCCGCATACGGCCTGAGGGGACCGTACTGGGGAAGGTACTTGAGAC
>JBLNBY010000399.1:0-6344 GCA_050260295.1 Bacteroidota bacterium | reverse complement strand
GCTTGGGGCCAAAGGTCACGCAGCTCCAAGACAAAATGGGCTCTCTTGAGTTTCGCCAGAGCCCAGGCCCCTAGCGCGGCAAACGGATGGGGTGACGAGCCTATGATCGTGCGTGGGCGACAGTTGCTGAGACGCAAGCCCACACGCAGAACGTTCGCTGCAAACGACAGCATATTCCACGCCCGCCGCCAATTGTTGATCCGATATTCTGCGGCGCGGACCCACACGAAGCGCACGCCGTTCACATTCTCTTCCCGCCAAAGCTCTCCATTCCGCAATTTCGTGTGCGTGCGCAACGCCAGATTGACGTCCGAGGCGAAAATCCGGACCCTGTAACCGCTCTTCACAAGCTCGCAGCCAAAATCGTAGTGCCGCGTCCCCCCCGGCAGATCCGGAGTGATGGAATATTGGTTGATCATCCAGATCTCCGGCCCTTGGCCGGGGTGCGGTGCGTCTTGCATTCCTGATCGCCGTCCATCGTTATCGTAAGTCGCCGAACCAACTGTTGTCGTGCCCGGCGCCGTCTCGTGGCCCACAGCGTTTACCGTGCGGCCTCTCAATCCCTCTGGCCAACGCCTAACCGAACCACCTGAAACCCGGCTGCATCCCATTCCGGCCCAAAGAAGCCGCGCGTGTCCACGATCCTGGCCTGCCGCATCCGTTGCTTAGTGCCGCTGGGTTCGAGCATGCTGCGATACACCTGGTGATCCGTCAGCATGACCAAAAGATCTGCGCTTTCGACCATCGCGTTCAGGTCGCCGGCAAACCTGGGGATGTACGGATCATGGATGAGAACCTCGTATCCTTGTGTCTGCAACAGCGCCACCACCTCTAAAGCTGGGCTTTCTCTTTCATCTCCCACATCGGGTTTGTACGATGCGCCTAGCGCCACGATCTTCTGAATGGGCCCACCGGCAGCTGCCGCCTCTTGGGCGGCCCGTTCGACCAAGCTCAGCACATGGTGGGGCATGGAGGAGTTGACCTGCCGCGCCAGGCTGATCAGCCTGGCCTCTTTGGGGGCGGCCTCCACGATGAAGTACGGGTCCACGGCGATGCAGTGCCCACCAACGCCCGGCCCCGGTTTCAGGATTTTCACCCTTGGATGGCGATTGGCCAAAGAGATGACTTCAAAAACGTTGATCCCCAGCCGTTCGCAAATAAGCGCAAACTCATTAGCCAAAGCGATGTTCACGTCCCGGAATGTGTTCTCCATCAGCTTAACAAGCTCCGCCGTGGTAGCATCGGTCCTCACCACATTCCCCCGCACGAACGTGCGGTAGAAGGCAACGGCTCGGTCTGTGGATTCCTCGTTGATTCCGCCGATGATCCGGTCGTTCTCGGTGAGTTCCTTGAGAATGCGCCCGGGTAGCACCCGTTCGGGCGCATGAGCGACACAGATGTCCTTGCCGCATACCAGGCCTGTCTCCTTCTCCAGGATACCGCAGACAATGGTTTCGGTGGTTCCAGGAGAGACCGTGGATTCCAGCACCACCAGGTTACCGGTGCGAACATACGGGACGATTTCCCGGGTGGACGCTTCCACAAAACTGAGGTCTGCTCCAAACTCCGCACCTGCGGCAGACTCTGTGCCAGCAGTCTGTGCGTCTACCCCAACCGTCTCTTGAGAAGTGACCGCCACTTCCCTTTGCGCCCGGCGGACGGCCTGGCTTTGTGGGATTGTGCGACATGGCGTGGGAACAGCCAAGATGAACACATCCGCTGGCTCAGGCTTCGTCGTAACCCGTAGCCTGCCGGATTCAAAGGCATCCCGAGCAACGTCCTCCAACCCGTCTTCGTTCACGATGTGTAGCTTGCCATGGTTCAGTTTGTCGATGATCTCGGCGTTGACATCAACACCGATTACCTGATGCCCGGCCCTGGCCACCACACATGCCGTAGGGAAGCCAATGTAACCTAGGCCGATGATGCATACTCTCATCTCACAGATACGCTCCTTTGTTCCACGCTCGCAACCTTCTTATTGAATACTGCCGCCGATGGGCCCGAGCGGGTTCAACCCCCAGCCCGCCAGCATACTGTCCACCTCGGTAACGGTCAACGGCCGCAATTTGGGGAGCACCGGCTCAGCCAATGGAGCCAGACCAACGTACGTAAAGAACCGCACCGGTCCCTCGGCCTTTACAGATGCCCGGTACGACCAAGCAGGCACCTTTTCGCCATAGTACAGGGACTGCCATCCTCGCTTCGGGTTCTCCTGCTCCCTCGCCCACTCCCCCTCGGACTCGTGGTTGCAGCCGACCCGGATTAGGAATCTGTCCCCACCAGCCGTAACCAGGGCACCTGACTCATCGTGCTCGATGTCCAGATCTCCGACAAGCCAGTGCAGGGTGTAATCGTGCTCCTTCTTGTCTCCGAAAAGGTCGTCAATAACCAGAAAGGCCCCATTCTTGTACGCCACCGTCCTTCTGTGGACCACAGGTGCGTACCCATCATGTTCGCCAACAAACACCCAGACTGAACCCCGGCGGGCGAATTCGAGAGTTCTTCCTTGTACCCAGCCGGACCACAAGAAGCGCTGGCCCTTCTTCATTTGATCCTGGCCGTCCACCGTGACCGTGTTGTGGGATGAGGTTCCCACAAAATAGTCCGTCCAACCCCCACGTGGGTTATAAGAATAGGTGCCTGGGTCAGCCAAAACATTATGCCCGTTGTACCAAAAATCAAGGTGAAGCATGTCTGCCTGAGATGGGCGATGCCGATATCGCCCACAACGAATCATACAGAGGGACCCTTGCCCCCGGATGACATAATAGCCCCCTACAGGAAAGGCGATGCCCTGATCCTCGCGCTGTGCCACCACAGTCTCCTCTGTAAAAGCCTCCTGCGAGGAATCGGGCTCGGGCCCGACGAGGCTCCCTAGCTGCGTAGACCCGGGGCCGGTGAACCATGCGGCCTCCTCATCCCACGGCCCGGGCAAGTAAAGCCGCTTGCCATCCAATGCTACGCTCAATGCGTTCAGCGCGGGGCGATAATCGAGGTAGTCACAAGAAGAAAGAGGAAAGATCAGCGCCCCATCATTAGAACCGTAGTTGGGCACCCGGCCGGTCGTTTCCTCCTGCAGGCTGCACAAGAAGTGGACCAGGCCTCGCAGGCGCTCGTAGAGCTTTTCCGGAAACTTCAGCTCATTGGCCTGCGCCACCCGCAGAGACCAAGTGAAAACCTGAACGACAAGCCGGGAATAGTTCGTCGAATGCTGCATGTACGTTCCGTCCGGGTAGATCTGCCACAGCGCCTCACTAACCAGATGCGTCCATCCGATCTTCTTCCATCTTGCTGCTTCTTTGAAAAACGGAAAAAGAGTCCCGATCGTAAACAGCCCGGCAGCCTCGCTCAAGGCGTGGTTGTTCCTAACGCAGCGCAGGGCATACCAGTGGTTTCTTTCGATGTGCCATGCGTTGTACCAAAGATTCTTAAGAAGCATTGCCACGCGCCGGGCCGTGGTAACCTTACAATGCCTGAAGGCGAAGAGGCCGAAAATCCAAGCAAAGCTCCGGATGGCAATCTCCTGCCCGCACCGCCAATTGGGACCGAGTTCCGGCGGGTTTGCCTTTATCCAGGCCTCCACGTGGCTCCAGAACCCTTCGGGATAGCGCTCGTCGCCGGTCACAGCGTACGCCCGCACGAAGTGGTAAACTTCAACGAAGCGCGAGGGTTCCCAAACGTACTTGATGTCCCCCAAGTCGGGAGATAAGTCGGGAATGAACGTCCAATGGACGTCTCCGGGGTAGCGGATCCCATCTACAGGATTGAACAGCCAGTCCGGACGATTCCCCAGATCCGCCCACCACCGGCTGAAGAAGCGGAATCTTCCATTCAGCGCGGCATCCGCCGTCTCCAAGACTCGGTCCGGCTGGCCAACCGTTCCGGCATAGCTACACACGTCGGCTGCCATAAAAAACCGCGACGAGGCGTGTTCCCACAGCGCGACTAGGGTGTCCTCAAGGTCGGATGGCCTCACCTCCAAAGAGGCAGCCAAGAGACTATCGATCTCCCTTGGTCTGAACCGTCTTCGCAGGACACCACTCCGCAGCTCAGCTTCATATAGGGCCCGCCATGCAACCCAGCCTGGACCCATTTCGCGAATGAAGCGAAAGATCGCACCTATCTTCACACTATCGCTCCTGCCCGCTGACAGGCTCCGTATCAGCTATTCTCGCTCTCATGTCCGTCCAACGCGACAGCGGCTTCGTCGGTGCGCGCTTCCCCACACCATCCCACGGAGACCTCGCGCCGTTCCCGAATGGAATCCAGAATGCGGAACGTCGTAAGCGTGGTGCAAACCAACTCCTCGAGCACAATGGGGGCTGACCTCTGGCCGAGCACTGCCTCGACGAAGGCCATCAGCTCGGCTTTCTGCCCTTTGTCCTGTCCGCGACCGCTGATATTTCGGACACTGCCTGCCCTGGCGAAACGGGCTCGGCGGAAATCTTCAATGATGAAGGTCTTACCTTCGCCATATACCTCGATGTACTCCTTGGGGATCGCCTTGTCACCCGTGCTAAAGTAGGCAATCGTCCCGATGGAGCCGTCCTCAAACTTGATTGTGATACTCAGGTTATCCTCAGGGACGCTGCAGCCCTCCTGGGCAGCTGCCAAGGCGTAGACGGATTCCGGCCTGGCGCCGCAGAGATACTGCAAGAAGTCTACGAAATGGCAAACCTCTCCGATGACCCTGCCACCACCTTCTTCGGGGTCCTGCGTCCAGTGCTCGGGTGGGATGGCCCCTGCGTTGACTCGGTAGATCATCGAAAGAGGGGCCGAGTGGCCCGCAAACGCCCGCTTTGCCTCGACGGCCAAAGGAGCAAACCGCCTGTTGAACCCGACCATCACCAGCCGATCAGAGTTACGGGCGGCCTCCACCAGCCGGCTGAGGTCTTCCTCGGTAGTGGCCAAAGGCTTTTCCACGAACACGTGTTTGCCGGACGCCAGGGCGCGTATCACCAACCCGGCGTGAAGGTTGTGGTGGGTGGCGATTGCGACGGCGTTGATGTCCTTGTCCTTGAAGATCTCTTCGTTGTCAGTGGCGCAAAATCTGAAGCCATACTTGTCCGCCACATACCT
This sequence comes from Bacteroidota bacterium, assembly GCA_050260295.1. Classification (GTDB taxonomy): domain Bacteria; phylum Bacillota; class Limnochordia; order Limnochordales; family DUMU01; genus DUMU01. The sequence continues at coordinate 1,262 of JBLNBY010000399.1, read as the reverse complement.
GCCGCTAATGCCCGTAGAAGTCGAGACACCGACCAGCTCTACATTCTTCATTCTATCGAGGTGCGGGAGGAGCATCAGTTTTGCGTAGTTCCCTGCCCCGATCATCCCTAACCTCACGCAGGCTTCGGGTGAAACCGGGGGCTGGTCTACCCGGATATCGATCCTCCGGTTGACCGGAACGTCCTCCGGATAGGTGAAAACAACCCCGAGGCACTTACCGGCCTCGCCGGTCTTAATCATCTCGTAAGCCTGTTCAGCCTCAGCTATCGGGAAACGATGGGTAACGAGGCGGCTTGGAGTGACCTTGCCTTCCTTGACAAGCTGAAGAAAAGTCTCCATGTTCCGCTGCTCCGTGAACGGAACATAGGCGTAAGGATAGTCGATACCTTTTTCTTCGTAATTCGGGTCATAGCGCCCGGGGCCATACGACATTGAGATCTTGTATTCGAGTCCCTTCGTGTAGTAAATCCGACGCGGGATATTCATGCCCACGTCCCCAACGGCGACAACCCTACCTTTGAGCCGGGAAACCTCGCCTGCGAGTTCCGTCGGGGCGTTACTCTTGGTCGCCGCCGTGATAATTACAGCATCCGCACCCCGGCCAGAGGTAAGGGTAAGCACAGCCTCTTTCAAAGCATCTGGCTCCGTGACCACGGCGGCATCGGCCCCGAGCTCAAGCGCAGGCTTCACCCTGTCAGGGTTGAGATCCGTTCCCAGAACGATGCAGCCAGAAGCCTTCACCAATTGCACCGCCAGCAACCCCAGGAGCCCAAGGCCAATCACAATGACTTTTTCCCCAAGTCTCAAATCTGCCAACCGGAGGCCCTGGAGCGCAATGGATCCGACGGTCGCAAAGGCAGCATCCTCATATGACACGCCATCCGGAATTCTCACCATCAGATTTCTCGGCACGTAGACGATCTCTGCGTGACTGGCATACCCGCCGCCGGCGCAAGCAACTCTGTCCCCCACTCTAAACCCAGTGACTGAGGAGCCGACTTCAAGGACTTCCCCAGCAGAGCTGTACCCGAGGCCCAGGGGAACATCCAAGCGCGACATGGAGGCATTATATGCCGCCACCAGCCCGTCAGACTTCACCTTGCGAATGACCTGCTTCACCAGATCAGGCCGCGACCGGGCCTTTCCCACGAGGCCCTGGGAAGCAAACTCAACCACGGCGCGCTCTGTTCCCACGCTTATGACAGAACAGCGGGTGCGGACGAGAGCGCCCTTGTCCCGGAGAAGCGAAACTGGAACCTCCA
>JBLNBY010000398.1:0-4429 GCA_050260295.1 Bacteroidota bacterium | reverse complement strand
CGGGAGATACTCAATAGACTCATCAACGGACTCAAGCGACAGGGGTTGACACCGCTGTTGATCGCGGAGACGGACGCCGACCAGGGAAGAGTGGCTTTCGAGGAATATGTGGTGGATTCGGCGATCATCCTCAGCGAAGAGCTGAAGGGACGCATATCCACCAGATACATACGGGTCGCGAAGAGCCGAGGACAAAACGTCATACCCGGACTACACACCTTCAAGATCACCGCCCACGGCCTTGAAGTCTTCCCCCGCGTCATCGCCCCGGCAACAATTCCTAATCGTCAACCTGTCTCAGAGACGAGAGACAGGTTCGGAATCTCGGAACTGGACGATATCCTGGGCGGCGGCCTGCTGAAAGGGGACTCCCTCTTGCTGGCGGGCGATTCGGGTTCGGGGAAATCGCTTCTCGGACTGCAGTTCTTGATGCAAGGAGCGCAGCAGGGCGAGCCGGGTTTGCTAGTGGCATTAGAAGAGCAGCCTCGTCAAATCGTTAAGAACGCGGCTACCCTTGGTTTTGACCTGCCAGGATTGACCCGGGAGGGAAAAGTCACGATTCTCTGCACGTCTCCGGTCGAGTTGGACTTGAACGAGCACCTGCACGCCCTCAAGCAAATGGTGCGGGCAAATGGAATCAAGCGAATAGTAATCGACACCATTAGCAACTATGAAAGCAGCGTCGTAAGCCCGGTCGTGTATGAGGAGTACATCCACGCCATTGTCAACTGGTTCAAGGACTGCGAGGTTACCTCCATTCTCATTACGGAGGTGGACGAGCTACTGGGACTCAACACCATCACCTTCCACAAAGTCCCTTTCCTTGTGGATGCCATCATCCTCTTGCGCTACGTTCAACTTGGAACGGAACTCAGGAAAGCCCTCTTGGTGATGAAGATGCGTGGTGGCACGCATGCCCGGGACATTCGCGAGTACGTCATAGAAGACCAGGGAATTAGACTCCGCAGAATCAACCTGAAAGAGGTAAGGGGAAGACTGTCTCTCCAGCATTGCAGCAGCCTTCTCTCTCAGTCTCTCCGGCAGCGTGGCGACCGTGGGTGATTTCCGCCCCGGTAACCATCTACTCATCGGCCCGGGAGGTTGAATTCGTGGGAAACAAGGAAGTGATAATTCAGGGCAGAACGGTCAAGGATGCCTGCCTCGCGGCCAGGAAGATTCTCAATGTTGAAGAGAAGCGGATGCGGATAGAGGTGCTCGATAAAGGCTTCAGGGGACTATGGGGCCTTTGGGGGCGACCGGCCACCATCCGGGCGTTCCTCCAGCCGGAACATCCTGCAGGAAAACGGGGCCGCGATGCCGGGGAGGACCGCGAGGGGATGGCCGAAGTCGTCGGTGGTGTGCTGCGGGTATACGGGCCACATGGCGCCGGACAGGCGGCAACAATCATTCCAACTCCCGGAGTCGTCCTGCGCGTGAACGGCATAGTGGTGCACGGTACACGACAAGTACGCGAGGGTGAAGAAGTTGATGTCGAGCCTGCGGAAGAGGTGCGCCCGGCCGGAGTGGAGGTGGAAGTCTCCTCCGACGGCTTTACAGCCACGGCAAAAGTGACCCCGCAAGTCACCGTTCGCCACGAGCTGGTGGACCAGAACCCGCAGAGTGTACTCCAGTTGTTTACCCAACACCACGAGGAAAGGACCAAAGTAATCACCGCGACTGACGTGGAAGCGGCCTTGCGGACCAAGGGGGTGACATATGGCCTTGACCGTGAGGGCATCCTCTCAGCGGTGGAGACCGCGGACGGCGTGCCCCGGGTGGTAGCCAGGGGTGATCCGGTCAGAGAAGGACAGGACGGTTTCGTCGAATACCTGTTTGACCGCGAGCCAGTGGAGATCGTCTACGGGGATGAAGAGAAGGTCAATTACTGGGAACGGTACGTTTTCCCCTCCGTGAAGGAAGGAGAACTGCTGGCTGTACTGCACGAACCGGTGCCAGGGGTACCCGGGAGGAAGGTAACAGGGGAGATTGTCTTGCCGCACCCCACTCGGGAAGCCTCGCTACGAGTCAAGGATGGAGTCGCGATCGATGATGACGGAAGAAAAGCCGTAGCGGCCATTGCCGGTAGGCCCGTCGTGGGAGGTTACCGCGAGCGGCATCTGAAGGTCGTCCAGATGATGGTACACCCCACTGATGTGGATATGAAGAGCGGTAACTTGAGTTTTGGGGGAGACTTGTTGATTCTCGGCAACGTCAATGAGGGAATGCGGGTGGAGGCTCACGGGGATATTACCGTGATGGGGAACAGTTCGGGCGCGGTGATCCAGGCCGGGGGCATGGTGATATGCCGGGGAAGCCTTATCGGCTGCCAGGTACGAGCGGGGGGATTGAAGTCACTTTACAACCGGCTGGCCCCTCTACTGAGCAGCCTCGACCAGATACTGGAGCAGATTGCCCGGGAAACCAACAGAATACGGCAGTATCCTGTTTACTCCGACAAATTGAAAAAGACCGATGTCAGCAGGATTGTCAGGTTCCTCTTGGAGAAAAAGCGCCAGGAGATTAGCGCGATTGTAAGTGAATACGCTGCGGCCCTGGAGAAGATCGACCTACCATTTCCGGCTGTCTTCCGTGAGTTGCCGCTGAGTATCAAGAACCTGGTCAGCCCGGCCGGCCGGGAAGAGTCCAGTAGCGACGAACTGGAGAGGATGCTCGAGAAGAGAGCGGAGATCGGTCGTCTCCTTGATTCTCTGCCCGATCAACCGGGTGACATTCTTTGCTCTTATGCACAAAACAGCGTTCTGGACGCCACTGGTAGCATCATCGTGGCGGATCAGGGGTGCTACCATTCGACTCTCACGGCAGGAAAACGGGTCAAGATAGACGGCGTATTCCGGGGCGGTGAAATATCTGCCCTGGGGGATGTATATATACACGAAGCCGGATCGCCGGGCTTCTCCACCCGAAAAGCGGCGAGAATAAGGGTGGCCGAGGAAGCGGTGGTTGGCATTCGTAAAGTCTATCCGGAGACGACGGTTCAGGTGGGCAATCGCCCGTTCGTCTTTCATGAGGAAAGGAAGTACGTAAGACTATACTTGAGGTCGAACGGAACCCTCAAAATAGGAGCCCTTGGGAATGATGAAAGACAGCCCGATGGGGATCATCGGGTCGTAGTCGACGATGATTAAGTAGCCCCGTTCCGGGACCCGAGAGCCCAGACATAGATCATCCCCCAGGAACTCCCCGGTTCCGGTTCCGTCAGTAGTGCCGAGGTTGCCGCGCCGCTTGCCCACTCGTCGTCCTGATCCACCGACTTGTCTGGTAGCAGCGTTTGGACAACTATCGAAGTCGCGGTGTTGGAGGGTGCCAGATTGATGAGAAGGCTCGCAGCGGTTACGCTTGTGCTGATTCTGGTTATCGCGGGTTGCGCTCCGGGGGCGAAGAAGCCTCCGGCACCACCCGGAGCGGCGACCGGAGGTACGCCGGAGCAGGCGCCGGGGGTGAATCCGGAGGTTGCGGCTCGTATCGAAGAGGCGAAGCGCGCGTTCCTGGCGGAATTCAAGGAAGAATCCATTTACGAGCGGGCGTCTGACCCGTCCGGGTTCCAGTATCGCGAGAAGGAAATCCTCAGAGAGCTGCCTGTCGAATCGCTGTTGGCGGGGATCAGACAGGGCCTTCCCGGCGCGAAACCGGGCCTCGAACTGGCCTTCTGGCTTGACCTTTTCTCAATAGTCCCCGATCAGACTGCGGGCGCCTCGAGCGTACTGCTGGACTACCTGACTTTCCTTTCACCCGGGAGCGAGCGCTACCAGGCGTACCAGGCGGCGCAGACTCACCTGTCGCGGCTCATGAGCGATCAAGACGCCGGATCCGTTTTGCCCGCTCTGGGCCGACACGAGGTGGGACTGCAATACCTGCTTCTGTCGGTGCTGCGCGGCAAGGGCATCCTCACGGCGGAGAAGGCCGTGGAGCTCCTCAAGCAACCCGGTGTTGATCCGCAAGCGGTCATCGTTCACTTCGACCCGATCACGACGGGGCTCCTCTCCCTCCTCGGGCGGGATTTCGACGAATTCGAGGTCGGAACCCGGGTCGCGGTCATCGACAGGGTCTCCGAGGTGGCGAGGTGGGGCAATGACGATGTGATGAAGAAGAATGCCCTGTCCTGGCTGGATGAGATTCTCAAGGGCTCCAATGAGCCTGCGGTGAGGCAAGAGATTCTCTATCAGGTGTGCCAGGTGACAGGGTCGAAGGAGTCGCTCGGCCGGCTGGTCGCCGATGTGGACGAGAACGGCGCGGCGCAGGGGATCCAGGCCTGGGGCAACCACAGCCTGTTGCGCGAAATCCGGTCGGGCTACCCGGACAGCTACCTCGCCCGCGGGTTCAGGGCGTACGAAGCGGTACGGGGGCGCCGCTACTTCGTCCTCGACTACTGGGATTCCTGGGACGATCCGTGGCCGTTCGAGTACGGCGC
>JBLNBY010000397.1:0-9140 GCA_050260295.1 Bacteroidota bacterium | reverse complement strand
GTAGACCGGACGCAGAAAGCGAACGCGGGCGCTGGCGGTCACGACCTCGTCCGCATCCACCACGGCGACGGCCAGCGAGTTGGCCTGGCCAAAGAGGAAGTGGCCACGGATCAGATCGCGGTTCAAAAAGGCCATCCGCGGAGCAGTGGTGAGTAACGAGCGCGCATACCTGCCGCGGGCTACTTCCACCAGGTTGCCGACCACGTCCGTTTCCGCGAGCGACCGCAAGTCGCCCAGTGCCAGACCAGCCAACTGGCGGGCCCGCTCGTGCTGGGGAGGAACACCCAACCGCAGACGGTCCAACCGCACGGTAGGTACACTCACCCCCAGACGTTGTCCCAGTTCCTCATCGGTCAGCAAGGGGTTCTCACGGACAAGCCGGAGTAGTTCCTGCCGGCGTTCCTCTGCCGACAGGCATGCTGGCGTTCGCTTTGGCCTCTCCGCACTTGCTCCGGGTGAATGCTGACGGATCAACCGCGCCCACCTCCTTTCACTGCGGAACTCGGCCACATACCTATAAGTCAGTTTTATCACCAGGTGATAATTTACTGTCAAAAAAAGGGGATGGCCGCGTACCGCGGGCTCCCCAAAGGTTCACTCTGCTTCCTTTTGCGGAGCGACTACCGCCACCCTGCCCTTGTACCAACCGCAGTGCGGGCAGGCAACATGCGCTAGCTTCTTCTCGTGGCATTGCGGGCACTCGACCAGAGCGGGCAGCGAAAGACGCCAGTTGGCCCGGCGCATATCCCGCTTCCACCGGGAATGCCGCTTCTTGGGATTACCCATTCTGTCACCTCCGTCCGACGGTCATGGCATCCAGATTCTCTGGTCAACCCTCGTTCTTCTCATCCGCCGCCGGCCTGCCGTTGCCTGGCTGCTGCAGCCACTGGGCCAGCGACGCCAGTCGCGGGTCGACATCCTCGACTTCACATCCACAGGCGCCCTTATTCAGATTCTTGCCGCAAACGGGACAAAGGCCGGCACAATCCGGTTGGCAGTAAGCCTGGATGGGAGCGGCCAGAACCAAGGCCTCACTGATGACTGGCAAAAGGTCCAACCGGTCGCCTGTCATCAGAAACTCGCCTTCGGGGCCGACCAACAGGCTGCCTTCCTCGGCCGCTGCCTGTCTCGCCGAGCGCCGGTACTCGGCGGTGAAGGGCACATCGATGTTCCACGTGAATGGCGTCAGGCAGCGGGAACAGAGCCGCTCTGCCTCGCCGCTCACCCGCCCGGTCACCGCAAAGCGTTTCCCGCCGTGTTGTACCGTCGCCTGAACTGTCAGGGGAGATGTCCACCGCACCTGGGGCGGTGGCTCGATCAGATCCTGGGGATCGATCTGCACTGACACCGAGACGGTCGGGTTGCGCTCCGAAAGGATGCTTACATCCACCAGAAGGTGTGAAGCCGCACCCATTATAGTCATGCCTCCAACCAGTGTCAACGCAAGGTGGACGCCACTCCACGCAAGCTCAACATAAAGTCAACGCAAGATCACGGCAAGACCCCGGCTCGTATCAGGTCGCGTCGGAGAGCTGGAAGTGCGGCCTCGGCCGCTTCCCGGCCACGCTTGATCAACCACCCCGCCCAATTCAGTTGCGAACCACTCACTTGTCCGAGATCAGGCCGAATGAGACAGTTCGCCGCCTCAGCCTCGCCGCGGCTGATCTCGCGGCCCATTATATCCAAAGAAGTCATCAATGTATCCCAGATACTGGCCGTCTTGGCCTGATGGATGCCGGGGCTCACGTCCACCGCGATGACGTAGCCGGCTCCCAGTGAACGTGCTGCCCGGACCGGCAGGCGCAGCAGCACCCCGCCGTCTACCAGAAGTTGCCCGTCCCTTGCGACCGGAGGAAATATGGCAGGAATGGCGGCCGATGCCATAACCGCGGAAACCAGCGGCCCCTCCCGCAGCAACACAGGAGCTCCCGTATGCAAGTCGACCGCGGTCACAACCAGCGCCGGGGAAAGCTCCGAGAAATCGCGGGCTCGCAAGAGGAGGCCAAGCACTCGCTCCAAACCAACCGGTTCGAGCACGGCACGACGGGGGACGACCACGCGAATGAGATGCCGCCAGTTGAGGCGGGTCGCCAGGCCGGCGATCATGTTGAGGTCAAGCCCTGCCGTGTAGAGGGCACCGACCACCGCACCGGCGCTGGTGCCTACCACCAGATCGATGGGAAAACGCTCACGACTGAGAACTTGCAGGACACCGATGTGGGCCAGCCCGCGCGCGGCCCCCCCGCTCAACACCAGCGCCACGCGTGGGCGACCGGCAGGGGCAGCAGCTCTGGTTGTGCGGCTATCCTCGGCGAAGCTCCTGACGGCCATTGCGCACCTGCTGCAGGCTCCTGTTTATGTCGGAAAGCAGACGCTCCAGGCGGCCTTCCAGTTGTCCGAGCAACTGCTCGGCGTACTCGTCTGCCCCCCGTTGAACTGCCGCCGCCTGAACGATCGCCTCCTCCGCGATCCGCTGGGCATGCTGGCGGGCCGCCCTGACCAATTCGTGGTCGTTTACCAGCTGAGCCGCATACTCCTGGGCCTGGTTCAATACCTTCTCGGCTTCGCTCCGGCTGCGCTGCAGGAGCCTCTCCTGTTCGGAGGAGAGCCACTCCGCCTGCTTGATCTCCTCAGGCAGAGTATCGCGGATCTTCTGCAACAAACCGAGCGCTTCCTCCACATTCAGCAGCGCTTTGTCCGTCAACGGGACACGGGGACTGGTCTCGATCAGCTCTTCCAACCGGTCGAGCAGCAACAGGATGTTGATCCGGTTCATTCTAGAGGATCCTCCCCGCCATGCTCCGGGCCAGCTTCCACCCGGTAGAGGGTGAGCCAGGTTTCGCCAAATTCCACGCGGCGAGCCAGTACCAAGTTCGCTGCCTGTGATGGCAACTCCTCCTGCGGCGCGTGCTGAATCACCAGCAGGCCGTCAGGGCTGACCAGCCGGTGTAAACCGGCCAGGTGGAGGGTACGCCGGGCGAGATCCCGTTCATACGGAGGGTCGGCCAAGACCAGGTCGAAAGGAGACCCGTGTTCTGTAACCAGGAGAGGTATGACACTCAGCACGTCGGCGGGAATCACCCGGCTGCGATCGAGCAGTCCCAGACGGGTCAGATTGGTACGCAACGCCCGCAGGGCAGCCCGGTCCATCTCCACGAACCAGCAGTGCTCAGCTCCGCGACTCATGGCCTCCACACCCAGAGCGCCGCTCCCTGCGAAGAGATCGAGGCAGCTTGCCTCCGGGAGTGTTCGCATCAGCATATCGAAGAGAGAACGGCGTACCCGAGCAGTGGTTGGCCGTGTCCTTCTGCCCGTCGAGGTAACGAGTTCACGCCCCCCCAGGTACCCGGCAATCACCCGCACCCGTCTATCTGCCCCCTCCGGCGGGCATCAGCAGCAAACCAATCGTGCCCGGACCGGTATGAGACCCTATGGTGGGGCCAAGCGGCGTCACGATCGCCCCGCTGACGTTCATGGCGGCCCTGGCCTTTTCCAGCAGCTCTTCCGCTTCGGCCGGCGAGTCGCCATGTACTATACCGATCTGGACCGGCCTGCCGGAGGCCGCTTGCTCTGCCAGGTCGACGATGCGCCGTAAGGACTTCTCTCGGGATCTGACCTGTTCGACCGGCGCTACCACCCCATCCTCGAGGTGCAAAACCGGTTTGACGTTGAGGATTGCACCCAAGAACGCCTTCGCACGGCCGATGCGGCCGTTGCGCCGAAGCCAGTCCAGCGATTCCACGGTAAAGAAGGCCCGCACCTCACCCACAAGCTTCCCGATCAGCGCTTCCGCCTCCTCGCAAGGCACACCGCTTAGGGCCAGGCGGGCGGCGTGTATGGCCAGCATGCCGATCCCGATCGAAGCTGAACGGCTGTCTACCACCCGTATCCTGCGAGGTGGAAAGTACTGGGCTGCCAAACGTGCGGACTGGACGGTACCACTCAATTCACCTGAGAGGTGGACTGATAGGACTGAATACCCCTGCTCCACGAGCGGCCCGTACACTCTCTCGAAATCCGCCGGGCCCGGCTGGGACGTCTGGGGCAGCACATCACCCTGACGTACCCGTTGCCAGAACTCCTCGATGGTCAGATCGACGCCGTCCGCGAATTCCTGATCTCCCATGCGGACGGTGAGGGGTACGACCCTGATTCCGAACTCATTCTGATAGGTACGGGGGATGTCCGCCCCGCTGTCTGTCACCACAACAAACTCGGGCTTAGAACCGATTGTTCCGTTTGTGTTGCTCATTCTCACTCCACGGCAATCAGAAAATAGTAGAGCGGTTGTCCACCTTCGTAGACATCTACCTCGCCGGCGGGCACCAGGCTACGGGCGGCTTCCTCCACCCGGCTGACAACGCCCTGGTCAACACTCTCGCCCACATACAGGGTGATGCAGTCTTCAGGAGATTGTACCAGTTGCTCCAGCAGCTTCACTGTCGTCTCGACCAGGTCAAGCCCGTTGCATAGCAGTTCCCCATCTCGAAGTGCAAGGTAATCGCCCTCACGGATAGAATGCTGCCCGTGTTCTGCATCCCGTACCGCGTAAGTCACTTCGCCGGTCCGGATGCGGGCAGCTGCCTGCACCAACAGCTTTTCATTCTCTGCACCGGAAAGGTCGGCACGAAAGGCAAGGAGAGACCCAATCCCCTGGGGTACCGAACGCGTCGGGACCACGAAAACGGCTTTGGAACTGAGCTCGGCTGCCTGCCGGGCGGTCATGATCACGTTGCTGTTATTGGGTAGCAGCACCACCTCTCGCCCGGGAGCGCGCTCGATCGCCTCTAGCAGGTCCTGAGCAGATGGGTTCATGGTTTGCCCGCCAGAGACAACTTCGGCCACACCCAGGCTATGGAGAATGCGATGAATACCGTCCCCGTTGGCTACGGCCACCGCGGCAGAATTGGACACCTCCGCAGCCGCTGCTCTGGCTGCAGCAGAGGAAACAACGGTCTGAGTGGCGGGCGCAGACTCCGGCATCGTCCAAGCTACGGTCTTGTGATTCGTACCGACGCTGGTATGGGCAGCCCTGTTTGAAAGTTCGTTGTTGCTGCTGAAAGTATTGCGGGCTGCCGCCTGACGATTCTGCTCCCGCATGTTGTTGATGTGAACCTCATGCAACTCCTTGCCCATGGAAAGAGCAAGTTCGAGAGCCTGGCCGGGGTGGTTCGTGTGGACATGTATCTTGAGGATACCGTCGCTTTCAACCACCAGGATGGAATCACCCAGGCGCTCGAGCTGGGTGCGCAGCAGGTGAGCAGCTTGCGGGGCAGGTCCGAGCAGTAGAAACTCCGTGCAATAACCATAGACGATCTCGGTCTCCACAATACCCGCCGCCGGAGGCTGAGCCGATGCAGAATCCCCGGCTTCCGGCGGGTAGGCGGTCGCGGTCCGGGCGGCAGCCAGGATGGCCTCTTCGGACATCACCGGCCCGGTAACTTCATCCATGCGTTCAGCTTGACCCCGGGCAACCAACACGAATCCTTCAAAAAGGAGAATGAGGCCTTGAGCACCCGCGTCCACGACACCCGCCTGCCGAAGCTGCGGCAATTGCTGGGTCGTCTGCCGTAACGCCTGTTGCCCGCTTTCCATCGCTCCCACTACGACGGTCTCCCAGTCATTAGCCTCCCGGGCCAGCCTTTCCGCCGCCTGGGAGATAGCCCGGCCGACGGAGAGCATCGTACCCTCCACCGGACGCAACACCGCCTGGTAAGCTGTCTCACTCGCCTGCCGCAGGGCACGCGCCAGTTGCAGGGGCGACAATTCGGAGAGCTTGCCGACTCCCTGGGCAAAACCCCGGAAAAACTGGGATAGGATGACCCCGGAGTTTCCGCGGGCACCGATCAGTGCCCCACGCGCGGCTGCCTGGGCCAATACATGCAGCTGGTCGCCGGAGGTACGGGATACTTCCTCGGCGGCACGCGAGGCCGTCAAATACATGTTCGTGCCCGTATCACCATCGGGAACGGGAAAGACATTCAGCGCGTTGACGGCTTCCTTCTCCGCCTCAAGCCGCTTGAGCCCGGCGGCCACGGCTGCCCGGAAATGAGACGCCTTGAAATGCCGCATTCTCATCGCACTCCCCGCTGACCCGCGGGCGCCGGTTGTGCCGAGTTGTTGACCCGGACCCCTTCCACATGTACGTTTACCTGACGAACTGGAAGACCCACGAGGTTTTCTACCTGATAGCGTACCTGATCCATGATGTTGTGAGCTACCTCGGAAATCTTGACGCCATATTCTACGACTACATGTAGGTCAAGGATAACACCATCGGACCCGCCGCGCACTTCTACCCCGCGGCTCATCTGCTCCCGCCCAAGCAGCTCGCTCAGACCCTCCTGCATGTTTCGGGCCGCCATGCCCACCAGACCGTATACCGTCATGGCAGCAGCACCGGCGATCTGGGCGATCACTTCGTTGGCGATCTGGATGCGGCCAAGTTGTGCCGATATCTCTTCCACCCGTTTGGTCCCCCCATTGGGCTAAACAAAAGCGGCGGCCGGTAGGACGCCAGGTTCCGCTTTTTCCCCGGCCGCCTGTGATTATTCATTTCGTGCCCCTTGCGGATCTTTCCTTCTGTATATCCCCGGGCCAGCCAAACGGCCCCTCTTGCCGTGCCAGTCGGCACGTGCTAAACTTGCCCAGGTATTTTATCTTTCGCTCTTGTCGACCTTACTTGACAGCAAGGGGATGTGAGATTCTATGGCCCGTGCATGTGAAATCTGCGGGCGTGGCCCCGCAACCGGCAACAACGTGAGCCACTCCAATCGCCACACCCGGCGTCGTTGGCTGGTCAACCTACAGCAGGTCAGGGTGTTGGTAAACGGTACTCCGCGGAGGATGCGGGTATGCACCCGTTGCCTGCGGGCCGGACGGGTCGCCCGGGCGGTTTGATCACCGGGTTGGATGACCCTTATCGGGAGGAGGAACGACGGGGCTCTTGGGGATGACAGAGCCCCTTATCAGTTTCCGGCGGGATGAAGCCGGCACATATGCCATCTCGCGGCAACGTCGCCAGTGTTCCCGCAGCCGTGCCCCGGCATACTGGGGACTCTGCCAATCTGGCCGGGCTTCGGATACCCGGTCCTCCGTTACATCGCTCTCTGCTATCTGGCCTCCGTCCACCTGAGGATCCGGGGCAGTCTCATCCGGGATCCGCGCCGTTGTTCGCCTGGTTGTCACCAGCTCGGCCTGCACCCGCTTGGCGATGGCTTGCAAGGCACGCGCAAGCGGTCTGCCCGGAAGATCGGCTGGTAACCTGCCGGACGCTTCCGCGTCAGCCACCGTCCGCGGGTCCCAGGTCAGGGACGGATATAGTTCGGGCCCAGCCGTCCCTGCCATAAACAACGTTCGGAAGCTCTGGCGGCCCACCCCCACCAGATTGGGAACCAGGCGAATCCTTCGCTCGGGGATCTGCAGCACCTTCAAGGTGGCAAGCGCTTGCACGGTTCCAACCCAGGCGGAACGATCCAAACGAACCAAAAAGAGAATAAGATCGGAACTCTTCAGTGCGCAGAGAGCCGGCATGTCGAGAGCCGGGTGGAGGTCGACGATGGTGAGGGGGAACGTGGCCTGCAGGGCACGCAATCCCGCCTGAAGTGTATCCCAGCTCAAGCAGCGGGCGCGACCGGTGTCGTAAGTGCCGGTGAGCAAGTGCAGCCCCGAGGAATGGGAGACGAAAAACTCTTCGTGCCACTTCCCCCGTTGCCGTTCGTGGCAAAACCACTCGAGAACACTCACGTCATGAGTCAGTTGCAAGCGCTGGGAGAGGGTTGCACCACCTCCCAGGTGCAGATCGGCGAGGCCGATTCTCTGCCGCATCTCCCGGGCCAGAATGACGCCGAGATTGGCGGCTAGTAACGACTTCCCCACGCCGCCATGGACACTGAAGATCGAAAGTAGCTTACCTCCATGTTGCTCAGATTCCTGCAATTCTACTATCCTCCTTGGTCGAGCTAATCACCGGGCACGTCCGCAAACCGCCGTCCCGCTCAGACACCCGCACCGGATTCCATTCGGACTGTATTGGTCGCGTTGGTTGGAAGTGACCCTGTCCACCCCGGGCTATCCGTCATCCAGTGAGGGATCGGCTGCGTGACCTTGACCCCCAGTGATCTCCAACTGCCGAGTCGCCCTTCCCGGAGCCGGCAGCCCCAGCTTTCATAGGCATCCCTCCCTTATTACCAAACTGGGCGTGCCCGGTGGGATACATTGGCACTATAGCATGCAATTGGGCAATACTGTGTCGGAACGGCTCGAGTTTCCTCGAACACGCGCGTTTTACTATGCCAAACCGGGATACGCAGGCCGGGAAACGGCCTGGCGCAGTTGCCGCATAGCGACAGCCGGATCGGGAGCACCAAAGACACTCGATCCCGCAACCAGAACATTCGCACCGGCGGCAGCCGCCCGGGGCGCGCTACGGGAATCTATGCCGCCATCGACTTCCAGATCTATAGGATGAGGTGCAGCGCGAAGCAGGCGGGCACACTCGCGAATCTTGGGCAGCATCTCTTCGAGGAAGCTTTGACCCCCAAATCCCGGGTTGACGGTCATGATCAGGACTTGATCGACCAGGTGCTGCACGTGCTCGAAACCGGCCAGAGGCGTAGCAGGGTTGTACACTACCCCTGCTCTCGCCCCGCCGGACCGGATCTGGGCCAGAAGCCGGTGCAGATGAAACGTCGCCTCTGCATGAACCAGAATGGTGTCGGCTCCGGCCCGGCGAAACGCTTCCACGTACTTTTCCGGTTCGACGATCATAAGGTGAACTTCCAGTGGCAGCCGGGTGATTCTGCGGACTGCCTCCACCACAGGAACGCCTATGCTGATGTTCGGTACGAACCGGCCGTCCATCACGTCCAAATGCAACCGGTCGGCCCCTGCTTCTTCCACCCGCTGGATGTCACGTTGAAGGCAAGCAAAATCGGCTGCCAGCAACGATGGGGCTATCTGCATCCCTGCCACCACCCCTTCCGAACTGACTAGCTGTACCGGTGCTTCCACATCTCCTCGATTTCATCCAAGAACAGCCGGTAGTGACGATAACGCTGCCAAGGGACTCCTCCCTTCCCCGTCAGTTCTTCCCGCACCCGGCATCCGGGCTCATCCCTATGCATGCAGGTGCGGAAAAC
>JBLNBY010000396.1:0-4277 GCA_050260295.1 Bacteroidota bacterium | reverse complement strand
GCGACCGCGAGTCCCAACCCCAATCCGACCAAACTCCATTTGGCGGTTGGCGCTCCCGTGGTGGCAGGTAGGGCGTGGGCTAATGCCTATGCCGAACTCACCGGGCCCAGCCTCAAGGGTGCAGAGTACTGGGGTCACCTGTACGTGAAGCTGAGCGACAAGCTCAACTCTACGACAAAGGTTAAAGTGGCGGACTACACCAACAGTCAGTCCCAGACGGTGAAGGGCGTCGCTGTCTGGAACAACCTGGGGTATACTATCTCCAGCACGGCCTCGGTTGCCCTCGACCTGACTAAGGAAATCAACACGTCCGACGTTGGTTACACCATGACTTTCAGCGTGAAGTACTGATAGGCAGTGGGTCGCCGATAGGACGTGAGGGAGCCCCCGGTTTCTCCGGGGGCTCCCTTCGCGTACGCCTGGCATGGGCAATGGCTATACGGTGATAATCCGGAACGGGGGTTGGTAGCACCAACCGCTAGTCAAAGGCATGGTCCTTGGAGTCGCTGATTGTTGTCTGGCGTACCATTACCTCGTCGCAGACTTGTAGCCGGTTGCGGTGCAAGTGAGTGCCGATCGGCTACAATTGGGTTGATGCCCAAAATGGCGATGGGGAAGGTCAGATCGGCGGATGACTGTTGGCGCGATTGGAAACTGGCAGCAGAAACAGAGTTTCGGGTATCCCAACTCGTCCTTGATGTACTGGGCTATCGCAGCTTGTGCGCTGCCCACCTATGTTCTTAGTGCAGTTCTACCGGACATGGCGGAAACGCTACGGGTGTCGTTGGCCGAGGGTGGGGCTGTCTATGCGGTGGGGGCCTCCCTGGGTTTCTTCCTGCTTGGAATCACCGCTTTCATCGTTGGGCGGGTCGGAAAAGCGCCAATCTTTGCGGTCGGCCTTACTGCTCTTGCGGCTTCAATGCTCGGCCTGACCCTGGCATCTTCCTTTCCCTGGTTTCTAGTTTGGGGAGCTTTGATGTGGGGTGCAAGTGTCATCACCCAGGTGATGAGTTATTCCCTCCTCGCAGAAAGGTACCCGGGCGCGGTGGTGCGATACCAGAACGTGGCAGGAGTCTTTTGGAGTGCAGGTGCAGTCGTCGGACCACTAGCCGCCGGATATCTGGCCGGGAGCAGTCTGGGGTGGCGGGGGGCGTTTGCTCTCGTTACTGTTTTTGGGTTGGGGGCCCTGGCATACCTCGGACTCCAGATTGCGGGAAGGAAGAGGGAGGCAGGGTTCTCTGAGCCCGGTGTGCCTGCTTTACCATCGTCCGGGGCGGCAGACACCATTTTGCAGCTATTGCACACCCGCGATTTCCTGCTCCTCTCGTTGGGGCTGCTTTTCTACCTGGGTTCAGAGATCACTGTCACCGGGTGGATCAGTTCGTTCTTGAAAGAAGTTCAACAGGCGTCATCTGTTGTGGCCGGCCTGGGGCTTTCGGTATTCTGGTTGGGCATGGGCGTGGGCCGTTTTGCCGTCGCCCGTTTCCTCGTCCAGCGCTGGTCGCCCCCCCGGCTGCTGATGCTGGCGATGGGAGGAGGCTCTCTCGCCATACTTGCCGCCAGTTTCGTGCCGAACGCTCTTTTGTCACTGCTCCTATTCGGTGTCACCGGCCTCTTCTTTGGAGGGGGTGTGCCGACACTCACTGGTTTCCTTGCCACCCTTTTCCCTGGGTTGAGCGGCCAGGCTCTGAGCCTGTACTTCTCTCTTGGGCAGTTGGGTGCGGTCGTTTTCCCGGCGTTGGCCGGCGTGGTAGCCAGCACCCTCGGCTTTCGAGTCGGGCTTTCCCTGGCGGCGCTACTGGCCTGGGGACTGGTGGCCGTCGCCTTCCGTTTTGCACTGGATCTCGGACGTGGCCGGCCGGAAGAAACGCCGGTAGTGGGTGACGACGGAAACGATCGTCTCAGACTTTCGCAGGTCCGCAACCGGGCGTAGGCTTCGCAAGGCGGACGGGCATGTAGCACATGCGTAGCCGGCGCGCACACGGAGTTCTTCCAGCGAAGAAAAGTTGTGGTGCTCTCGCGCGCAGCAGCAGGAGTTTGCGGTGGGCCGTCGAATAAGCCAAGCGCGGCAAACATCGTCTGGATGGCGGTGTGGCCGAGGTTTGAGCGCTTCTCCAGGCATTTTGACGCCGGGACGTCAATATGATTGAGATAGGGCAAAGGTAGGCTTCACGTCTATGTTTCAACGGATTGACGGCAGCGGGTACTGGGGTAGGCGCAGGGCGGGTGTGAGCGCCCGAGAGTATAGCGGGGGAGGTAACAGTATTGGCTAGCGTAACGTTGGAGGGTGTCACCAAGCGGTTTGGCAACGTAATCGCGGTCAACGGCGCGACGCTGGAGATCAAGGACGAAGAGTTCATCGTCCTGGTCGGGCCTTCCGGTTGCGGAAAGTCCACCACCTTGCGGATGATCGCCGGCCTGGAGGAAGTGAGCGAGGGCAACATCTACATCGGGCCCACGCTCGTCAACGATGTCCCACCCAAGGACCGGGACATCGCCATGGTGTTCCAGAACTACGCTCTGTATCCCCATATGGACGTCTACAACAACATGGCTTTCGGTCTGAAGCTGCGCAAGTATCCCCGGGCCGAGATCGACCGGCGCGTGAAGGAAGCGGCTCAGATGCTGGGCATCGAGAACCTGCTCGATCGTAAGCCCAAGCAGCTCTCCGGTGGTCAGCGCCAGCGCGTCGCTCTCGGCCGTGCCATCGTGCGTGAGCCGAAAGTGTTCTTGATGGATGAGCCGCTCTCCAACTTGGACGCCAAACTCCGCGTACAGATGAGGGCCGAGCTCTCCAAACTGCATCACCGTCTGCGTACCACCACCATCTATGTTACCCACGACCAGACGGAAGCCATGACCATGGGCGACCGCATCGTCGTTCTGCGGGACGGTATCATCCAGCAGGTGGGTGAGCCCCTCGAGATCTACGAGCAGCCCAACAACGTCTTCGTCGCCGGCTTCATCGGGACGCCCCCGATGAACTTCCTAAACTGCACCCTCAAGCGGGAAAACGGGAAGTACTACCTGGACGGCGTTGCCTTCAGGCTGCCGATACCCGAGGACAAGGCGGCCCGCTTCAAGAACCTGGCTCCGTACATTGACAAGGAAATCACGGTCGGAATCCGTCCAGAGGACATCCACGACCGGAAGCTGACGGCCAACCCGCCCGAGGAGTGGTGCATCCGGGCGATGGTGGACGTCATCGAACCGATGGGTGCGGAGACGTACCTGTACCTCAGCATTGGCGAGCACTTCATGACCGCCAAGGTCGATCCTCGGACGGATGCGGTCGACGGCGAGCCGTACGAGGTCATGATGGATATGAACCGCATCCACCTGTTCGACCGCGACACCGAGGAGCGGATCGACTGAGTTCAGGTGTCAGGCAACCCGCCGGGACTGGCCGGGGGCCACACACGAATAGGCGAATAGATGAGGCGCGGGTGAGCGGCACGCGCAGGAGGAGTGGATGCCTGTGCTGTCGCTCGCCCTTCTTTTAGTATACTTGCATACATAGTAGCTGGCGGTGGGGTGGGTATATTGGCAGCAGCACAACCCTGGGTAATCGCGGTGGATGTGGGTGGAACGAAGATCGCCACGGGCGCGGTGGATCGGGGAGGGCACGTACTTGCCCGTACGGTTGTCCCGACGATGGCCGCCGCCGGTCCGGAGGCGATTCGCGACAGGATTGCCGATAGCATTGCGGCCGTGATCAAGAAGATGCGCAGTGGAGATTGCACCGGCGGGCGGTCGGTCGCCAGCGGTCACGAGTGGCGGGAGAACCCCGAGGCAGTAGGTATGGCCATCCCCGGACCTATGGATACTGAACGGGGAGTAGCCTTGGCCGCTTCCAACTTGGGGTGGTATGAGTTTCCCGTCGGTCCGGAACTGTCATCCCGTTTTGGCAGCCCGGTCTATCTCGAGAACGATGCCAATGCGGCCGCTTTGGGCGAGTGGCTGTTTGGAGCCGGGCAAGGGGTGAGCAATCTTCTCTATATCACCATCAGCACCGGGATTGGGTCTGGCCTTGTGTTTGGCGGCCGGTTGCACCGGGGGCGGCATTTCAACGCCGGTGAAGTCGGCCACATGATCCTGCTGGCTGACGGGCCTTTCTGCACCTGCGGGCAGCGCGGGTGCTGGGAAGCTCTGGCGTCGGGCACTGCCATTGCGCGGGACGCCCGGCAACTGGCAGCGGCCTATCCGGAGAGTGAACTCTTCCGGCTGTGCGGTGGCGATGTGAGCAAGATAGATGTACCGCTGGTGGGTCAGGCGGT
>JBLNBY010000395.1:0-6009 GCA_050260295.1 Bacteroidota bacterium | reverse complement strand
GCAACGCGCCGGACATCATCCAGCATGGCACCGGTTACATCCTGGACCTTTACCGCGAGGGGTTCATCGCCCCCGTACCGGCTGCTTTCGCTACCCGGCTAACCGACGCGTGGTATCCAGTTTTCAACCTTGCCCTCACCTACGAAGGCAGGCTGATCGGGGTGCCGGCGGAGAACACGGTCAGCGGCCTTTGGTATAACAATGACGCGCTGGCTGAAGCCGGCATAGCTTCACTGCCCCGCAACTTCGACGAGCTCGAGAAAGCCGGGGTCAAGCTAGCCAAATTCGCCGCCGACGGGCGTCTCCAACGGGCGGCGCTGGTAGAGCAGGGCGAGTGGTGGAGTTTCAACCACTTTGGCTGGGTCACGTTCAAGGCGCTGGGAGGCAGAATCGTCGACCAGCAAGGCAAGCTTGTGCTAGATGGCCAGCCGCTTCGCGACCTGCTTGCGATCGTACCGCGCTGGATCGGTCCCCAGGGCTTTATGAGACAGGGTTGGAACGACCAGCTGGTCCGCTTCTTCAAAGGCGAGATCGGGATGGGCTTCGGCTATCTTTGGTGGGCGCGCCAGATTCAGAACAACTACAAAGGTAACTACCTCAAGGCTTTCGGCGTGGGCGTGTTCCCGCAGGGACCGGGAGGAGAGCGTGGTGCTCTCCACTATGCCCACGCGTACGCCGTCAACAAGTTCAGCAAGCATCAAGATGAGGCATGGAAGCTGCTCGAATGGCTCGTCCTGCAGCCGGTGGAGGGCATCACCCCGCTCGGGCACGCCCTCGCCCCCAATTCGCTGCCCGTGATCCAAGCCGACTTCCGCTCCGCTGTTTACGATGTGTACCGGCCGTGGATGGCAGGGTTCATCAGCAACCTACAGTATGCCTGGACGGGCTCGCAGTTCCGGGGTTACGGGCTTGACGCCGACAACGTCGATTTCGCCACCGCTATCTGGCAGGTGCGGGATGGCAAGGCCAGCCCGGCGCAGGCGATAGCCGACCTCGTTCAGAAGGTGCAGAACAAGATGAACGAGTTCCAAGCGTCTAAGAAGAAGTAACCCAACCGTAACCAAGCAAGCAAGCCTCGGGCGGCCGCTGCTCCGGTCTGCGATGTGGTTGGCATCTCACCGGGCCTCGAGCGTGTCAGGACTGGCCATTCATACCGACGCCCTGCATCCGCATGGGACCGGGCAGGGGCCGCCCGTTACAGCGAACCAGGAAGCGTGAACCAAGAAGAGTTGCGAGGTCAAGAGCCACACGGAGGGAAGAGCCACGCACGAAGGAGGCCACCGACATGCACGTTTGGGACACGTGGGCATTGGTTCTGACGGTGGTTGCAGCCGTGCTCCTGACAATGACAGTGACAGGAACCGTAACGACAGGAACCATGAACGATCGGGCTTTGGCGGCCGCCCCCCGCTCCGACCGGCAGCCGGTAGAAGGTCAGCCTGCCGATCCTGCGAACGGCGAGTGGATCCTCGTGTGGAGTGACGAGTTTGACGGACCGGAGATCGATCGGTCCGTCTGGACGTTCATGACGGGGAACGGTCACGCCTACGGGATTCCTGGTTGGGGCAATGCTGAACTGCAATACTACACCGACCGGCCCGCCAATGCCTACATTGCTGGCAAACTAGTGATCCGGGCGTTGCGGGAGACCTGGTCCGATCGGTACGGCACTTACGCCTACACTTCGGCCAGGTTGACCACGAAGGGCCGGGTCAGCGTCAAGTACGGAAGGATCGAGGTAAGAGCGAAACTGCCCGAGGGAAAGGGCATCTGGCCGGCCATCTGGATGCTGGGCGACGACATCGACACCAAAGGCTGGCCCGCCTCCGGCGAGATCGACATCATGGAACTCGTCGGCCATAAACCCGGAACGGTGTATGGCACGGTCCACGGCCCGCTCTCGGGCGGTACTGGCATCGGCGGCTCCTACTCCCTGCCCGGCGGGCGGAAATTCTCGGAAGAGTTTCATGTTTTTGCCCTCGAGTGGACCGAACGCGAACTGCGGTGGTACGTGGACGGTGAACTCTATCATGTCGTTAGCAAGGATCGGATGCCGCGAAGTTACGCTGAACGGGAGTGGGTCTACGACCATCCCTTCTACTTCATTCTGAACGTAGCGGTGGGCGGCCGCTGGCCTGGCTACCCGGACGATACTACCACTTTCCCCCAAGCGATGGAGATCGACTACATCCGGATCTACGAAGCGAGGCGTGATGAATCGGAGCTACCTCGTCCAACGCCAGGGGCTGGACTGACGGACTGATGAACCTGCTGCGGTGATGGTACGGCGGTTGGAAGCAGTTCAGATCGACCCGGTCAACTGTTCCTTCCTTTGACCGACTGGCCAATCTTCGTCCCACTCATGCGGTTGCGGGAGCAGAAGCACCGTCGGGCTAAACGTGTGAAAGAGGAATTCGTACCAGGCTGCGGAATACTAACAGGGTCTCATCAGTCCTGGGAGAATCGGGGGTTGCCGTGGCAGAAGATCCGTGCGAGGCTGTAGGTGCCGCTGCAGGGCAGATGCCTGAGCAGAGGCGCCTGTATGCCGTGGTTTACGGGGTCGTCCAGGGAGTGGGTTTCCGGATGTTTGCCCAGCGGGAGGCGGTGCGCCGGGGCTTGAGCGGATACGTCCGCAACTTGGACGACGGCACCGTGGAGACCGTCGCGGAAGGGCGGTGTACGGCCCTCGAGGAGTACCTGGCCAGGCTCCGGGTGGGGCCGCTGGGGGCAGAGGTGCGTGACCTGAAGGTGGAATGGGGGCCGGCCAGCGGACGTTTCCACGGCTTTCACATCCGGGATTGATCAGATCTTCGTAGTCACCTAGTCCGTCGACGGGCTGAGGAGGTCTGAGGAATGGACCGCCCTCACCGACGGCGGGAGGAGACTCCCGCCGCCACAAATCAGCAACTAGATCTTTTTACCCTGCTGGAACTTGCGCCGGCAGTTAAAACTGATGGAGTTCGGGAAGACGCGCGGGAATCCGCCACAAAAACAGCAACTCCTTCTGATGTGACATCGGCTGCTTCCGAGGTAGCACCTGCTTGCGAGGCTGCTATCACTACCCCCCTGTTGCCTTACTCTAGTTCGGAAGATCCATTCGCGGCCCAGCTCGCTTCCTGCAAGACCTTGGACGAAATGACCGTCATTGCTCACCAGTGCCACCGTTGCCGGCTGCGGGATGGCTGCCGGCAGGTCGTCTTTGGTGAGGGAAATCCTCGTGCCGAGCTGATGGTCATCGGCGAAGCACCGGGAGCAACCGAAGACGAGCTTGGGCGGCCTTTCGTGGGACGCGCCGGCCAGCTTTTGGATAGAATGCTGGCGGCAACGGGCTTCACCCGGGAGGAGGTGTACATTACCAATACGGTCAAGTGCCGTCCGCCCGGCAATCGCGTGCCTGCTCCAGACGAAAGGGATGCGTGCTTTCCCTATCTCGAGGCACAAATCGAGGTGATCCACCCCAAGACGATCCTCTGCCTGGGCTCTCCCTCGCTGCAGACGATGGAGGGACCGACAGCCCGCATTACCAGGGATCACGGGCGGTGGTTCACCTGGAGGGGCATACCGTTGATTGCCACCTTTCATCCCGCGGCGCTCCTGCGAGATCCGAGCAAGAAACCGCTGGCCTGGCAGGACCTGCTCGAGCTACGCCGCCGGTTTCTCGAGCTGGGGGGGAATATGCACGGCTTGAACGGTGCTGCGGGAAGCGGCACTCCGGACGGAGTCGAGCCCGGCAGCGCCTGAGCTGACGGAAAGTCAGGGTCAACTTTGTACGTGGGGAGGAGATCCGGTTGAAAAAGGTAGATGTCCAGCATCTCCGTAACATTGCTCTGGTTTCGCATGGCGGAGCGGGGAAGACTTCGCTTACCGAGGCCCTGTTGTTTACGGCCGGTGCCACCAGCCGATCGGGAAGGGTCGATGAAGGTACGACCGTGACCGATTACGACCCCGAGGAAGTGCGCCGGAAGATCAGCCTGAGTACGGCGCTGGCACCACTGGAGTGGCAGGACTGCCGGATCAACCTCCTCGACACTCCTGGGTACTTCGACTTCGTGGGCGAGGTAATCAGCAGCCTACGGGTGGTCGAAGGGGCACTGGTGCTCCTTGACGCATCGGCAGGAGTCGCAGTGGGCACGGAGAAGGTGTGGAAGTATGCGAGCGAGGCGGGCATTCCCTGCGTCGTTTTCGTTAACAAGATGGACAGGGAGAATGCCAACTTCGATCGCTGCCTGAATGAGTTGCGGACGGCATTCGGGCCTCAGGTCGCGCCGATCGAGATCCCCGTAGGTCAGGCGGACAGCTTCCGGGGAATCGTCGACGTGGTCCGCGGCAAGATGCTCACCTACGACGCATCCGGCAAGGAGAAGGTGTCCGAAATCCCTGCTGAACTTGCTGCCGATGTCCAGGCGGCTCGCGATGCCCTGGTGGAAGCGGTAGCAGCGGCAGACGACAGCCTGACGGAGAAGTACCTCGAGGGTGAGGAATTGACCCAGGAAGAGATTGAACGGGGGCTGGCCGTAGGGGTGGCAAGTCGCCAGATCATTCCGGTACTGTGTGGTTCGGCGCTGAAGAACCAGGGTGTTTCGACACTCCTCGACTACCTGGTGCGCTTGCTGCCGTCGCCTGCCGCCCGCAGGGTAAAGGCCGCTGACAAGCAGGGCAAGGAGATCGAGCTCGAGTCGAAGGCGGATGGCCCGCTGGCGGCCCTGGTATTCAAGACGATCTCCGATCCGTATGTCGGCAAGATCACGCTGCTGCGGGTTTTTAGCGGTACTTTAGCTTCCAATGGCACGGCCTATAACGTCAACCGGGATCGCGACGAGCGAATCGGCCAGCTTTTCCTTATGCGGGGCAAGGAGCAAGTTCCGGTCGACAGTCTTGCGGCAGGCGACATTGGTGGTGTGGCCAAGCTTGTGGAGACGGGCACCAACGATACCCTGACAAACAGGGAGAAGCCGCTGCGTCTGTCACCGATCGCTTTTCCCGAGCCGGTGATCACCATGGCGGTCGTGCCCAAGAGCCGCGGTGATGACGACAAGATCGGTGCCGGGCTTGCCCGGCTGGCGGAGGAAGACCCCACCTGCTCCGTCCAGCGCAACAGCGAGACGGCCCAGATGCTGCTCTCAGGTCAGGGCGAGCTCCACCTCGAAGTTATGGTCAGCCGGCTGCAGAAGAAATTCGGCGTCGAGGCCGAGCTCGTAGTACCGAAGGTGCCCTATCGGGAGACCATCAAGGGTACGGCCAAGGCCGAGTATAAGCACAAGAAGCAGACAGGCGGCCGTGGCCAGTATGGCCATGTCTTCCTCGAGGTGGAACCGTTGCCGCTCGGGACCGGGTTCGAGTTCGTGGACAAGATCTTCGGCGGTGCCGTTCCCAAGCAGTACATTCCTGCGGTGGAGAAGGGCGTTCGGGAGACGATGGCGGAGGGGATACTCGCCGGATATCCGGTGGTCGACATGCGGGTTATCCTGTACGACGGTTCATACCATCCGGTCGACTCCTCCGAAATGGCCTTCAAGCTGGCCGCCAGCATGGCGTTGAAGAAGGCTTTCACGGACGCTACCCCGATCCTGATGGAGCCGATCATGAGCGTCGAGGTGCATGTACCCGAAACCTTCATGGGCGACGTCATGGGCGATCTCAACAAGAAGCGCGGCCGCATTCTGGGCATGGAGTCCAGCGACGGCCTGCAGGTGATCCGGGCGCAGGTGCCGCTGGCGGAGATGTTCCGGTACGCGACGGATCTGCGTTCCATCACCCAGGGACGCGGTTGGTTCCATATGGAGTTCGACCATTATGAGGAAGTACCGGCGCCGGTCGCCCAGCAGATCATAGCGGAGGCCAACAAAGAGAAGGCTTCCTGAGCATCGGTCAGGGCCGCGTAACAGCCGCGGCGTAGTGAGCGGAGACAGGAACAGGGCGACAACGGTTTGGTCGCCGGGTTGGTCTAGTCGGTCCGGGTCGTCCATACACATTCCCTTGAAGGGAGTTCACTCGGGAGGGATGTGTATG
>JBLNBY010000394.1:0-4270 GCA_050260295.1 Bacteroidota bacterium | reverse complement strand
CGCTGCTCCTTCATCCTGGCCACCAGCCAACCGGGAGCGATGTAGTCGCCATTTACGCCGGAAATGGTCGACAGGGGATACTCCTGTGACCGGCTCAACTCATCAGCTTCGGGCAGCGTGGTGCCGCACACGACGTTGCCGCAGGAGTATGCCAGGTGGGCGGTCCCCACCCACATTGGACCCAGCGGTCCGACATCCGACCGCGGCCGTCTCGTGAAAACAACAAGGAGGCTCGTCGAGCCATCCCATTCGATCCACTCGTACACCACTTCCGCGTCCTCGATTCCCTTGATCGGCTTCTTCGGGTACTCGGAAACAACGACGGCCACGGGGTATGGCAAGCGGTCTTCGAGAATGGCGGCAGGCAACACTATCCCGAGGCAGACGATCGCGGTGAGTGAGACCAGCAGGAGCCGCCTGGCGGACTTCGTCAGCGCATGGCCGTCGGTTTCGGTTGTGCTGCCTTCCCCTGTGACCTCTCTGAGGATAAGGTTCTCCCTGTCCTCCATTGAGACCGTGCCTCCTCGATCCGCGTCGACGGTGATGCCTGGACGGCTATTCCGGGACCGCGGCTACTCGATAACCGGCATCCCTCGCCAGTATGTGGAACCAGACGGGACCTCGAGGAAGAGGAGCCCCGACGATGTCCCCCATTTGGAGGACGATGGGCCCCGGGAAGAGTCTCCGTATCCACGAGGCCTGGGTCCCTCGACCACCAGCATAGATGAACGCTCGCTCTCCATCAGCACGGAAGGCGCCATCGGGGAAGGCGTCAGGGCCGGTGTCCACGTCGAGTGCATGCAGGATCACCAGCGCAGACACTCCCACCGTCGAGTCCCCGACCTTTCGTCGATACCGTCGGCCATCCCAGTCCCACCGAAAGACCTCCGTCCCATCATCCTTCTTCCCGACCACGACGGGAGCGGGCGATCCTCCGGCCTTCGCGCTGCCCCTCTTCATCATGTAGTTCTCTTCGGGGAGAAGACGATAGCGCAGACTCTCAAGGTTCTGCAGAGACTGGTCTGTGGTGACGTACTTCTCCGCCGCTTCATGCACCATGAGGGGAGTCATCTGGCCCCTGATGTACGCTTGCGTCTTCGGCTCCACTGCGCTGCACACCACTGCCCCATACGTGTAGGCCAGATCGGCGCCTCCCAATCCTAACGGGGCCACGGGTCCGATTAGCGAATCCGTCCGTCGTGTGAAGACTGCCAGCAACCTCGTCGAGCCGTCCACCTCGAGCCACTCGTAAACGATTGCCGCGTCCTCAACCCCCCTCACCAGCAGGTTGGGATACTCGGAGATCATCACGCAGACGGGGTATGGCAACCTGTCCATGGAGGCCCTGATGCGGCCCACTGCAACCACGAAGACGACCGCGCCGAGCAAGAGTGGTACACCCCAGCGGGGCCACCTCTGCTTCCGTGAATCCCTTCCCAAGCGGCGATCACCTCCACGTTCACTCATGTGGGCAACGGCGACCGAGACACCGCACGGTCCCTACTCTCTCCAACCGAAAACACGGACGGTCTCGCCCGCAACCTCCGCCACTTGCCTGCCGTCGTGCGATGGACACAATCCGAACGACCAGTGTCCCGCAGACTCGGTGCTGAGAACGCCTGCATTGATGGAAGTCACCCTTTGAATGCTTGACGCACACACTCCGACGAGATCTACTTCCCCCGGCTCCGCTGCACGGGACACCACCCGGACAGCGAAGTACCGGTCTTTCTCATCCGGTACGGTAACCGCGCACATGCCTTCGGGGGTTCGAGCAGCAACCTGGCCCTCACGGAGCCGTATTATCGCACCCTCATCAGGGTCGACTCCCGCCCCCTTTGGCCAATGGAACACGGCCACGAGACCGCGGCCGAATGCGGTTGTTCTCGCGTGCCAGGGAAGCCGCACAATCAGGTCCCTTCCGTAGTCAGCAACGTCTGCCGCAGCGAATGACACAGTGGGAAGCGGATCGGGAGGGTTATCAGCCCAGGGGAGTTCGTCTTCGGGTTCCTGGTAATCGCTGTGGATTATGAGCAAGTCATTCTTATCGAGCCACGCCACCGTCCGGATCTTGCCCTGCAAGGCCTCCTGCCGAAATACTACCCGGCATACGCGCGGCTCCGAAACTGACAGGACCAGGGCTGCCGAGCGAATGACCGTCATGCTGACAAACGAGCGCGCGTTTACCAGCAGCGCGATACTGTCACCCGAGGGCGACCATGCCATGCGCTCCACAATGGGAACGTAGCTCCCGAACCACCTCGCCATGGCCTCGGGCCCGGCCTTGAGGTACTCCTCAGGCGGGCCTGGCACCTCTGAGTAGCCCGGCACAAAACCGATCGTCCTGCACAGCTCGGCGGCAGTCACTATTGTGCGTATGCTTTCCCGGTCCGCGATTCCGACGCCTTCACACGTGGCGAATGCCACGGCGCCCTTCCCGTTACCCGACAGACCGTATGCGTTTTGCCGGTGACAGCTGAACGTCCCGTCCCTGAGGTTCAAGATCGAAATCCCAGACACGCTGCTGAACGCGATAGCCTCACTCGACAACCAGGCAACCGAACCTGATCCATTCGGCAAAGGAGGAAACCAGAGATGACGCTTCGGCATGTGTTCTGCGGGGATTCTCCATTCCCCCGACATCTCCACCCGGAATCGAGCCCGGAGGGAACCGTGCCGGCAGCCTGCGATCGCCGGCGCCACGACCAGGAGAAGAATCACCCGCCAACGGCAGCATCTCGCCATTCGCCCGGCCTCCAGTAGTCTTCGGCAACTGTACCTGACCGGCCTAACCAGAACGAAGAAAGCAGAGACCCTATACCCATGACGTCAAGGAATGTCGCGGGTTCCAGGCAGACAATGGCGTGGTCACCCTCCGCAAAGTAGATCGTCGACAGTCCGAAATCGAGGACCTCGAAGTAAGGCGGTCATTGCCGGATACCCCGGGGTTTGACGATCCTCTTCAACGAACTTTGCTTCTGAATCTCTGCGACGGGTGCCGCTCCCACGCATCCTGCCCCGCAGCACCCTATCACGGCAAGCGCGACCACAACATGCATCCACAAGCGCCAAAAGCGGGGCAACACACTCATCCGACTCCCGTGGGTCGAAAACGTGATCTGCTGAGTGGGGTGCTGCCCGTAGGCGAGACCGTGCCGCACCGACTAGGACCCGAGGACGTGGGCGTGCTTTTCGCCGCCGGTTGGTTGGGCGGAACGAAGGGTTGATTCTGGCTACCTGTACTCCTGCAAGATCTGCTCCGCCCATCTGACTACCCGCTCGGCCAGCCGTACCGCTTCTCGGTATTCTTCAGGTGTAACGTCCTCGTAGAGTCCTGGATATCTGCTGTCCACAGCATATGGTGTCAGCTCGGCCGCCTGAAGCACATCGTCTGGCACACGGATGCCCGTATCCTGGAGTAGGCCCAGCAAGTTAACGAGATCGTGGGTCTTCCCAAACCTGACCTGGCATTTTACCAGGAGGGCCTTCAACGCCTTTCCCGCAGCTTGTTGGGCATCGAAGCATGAGTCTTCGAGCAGCATATCGGCGGAGCCCAGATCAGCCTTGGCCCGGGCCAGATTGCTGCGTGCCCGGCGCAGCCATTCCCCAGGGTCAGTGGGGTTTCTCTTCGTGCTCATAAATGCTCTTGCCCTCTTCCAACGCAGGTTGGATAACCGTTCCAATTTTGCCCCTGTAGTGCTCGGCCTCTTCCGGAGTCACAATCACGATATCTACGGGGACACGAATTCCCACCAGAGCGCGATATATGCTGCCGGCCAACTGACGCTTGTTGAACAGCCCCGATTTTATCACGAGGAGGTCAATGTCACTGTCCTCCCGCGCTTCGCCCCTGGCCAGTGAGCCAAACAGAATGATGCGGTCCGGTTGGGCAACCCTTACTACTCGCCTCACGGATTCCTCAATCTCGGCCTGGTTGATCATGTCTTCCCCTCTCACGACACCGGGTTGATGGGATAATCTCATACTGTGAGCATGTCCCTTCTGCCACTGCTACAATCTCAATGTCTGCTTCTGCTTGGCTTGTCTCGCTTCTGTACCGTCTATTCGAAAGCCCGACGGTCAAGTCCTGCAGGCAGGGCCGGATCCCGCCATCCTGAACACCGTGACCAGCGACTTCTCCCCGCTCCGGCTAGACGCCGAGTTCGTCACGACCAGCGTGTCGTTGCTGTACCCGGTTATCGAAGTCGGCCGCTTCCCGTCAAACCGCGCGATCTCCCGAGCCTCGCCGCCACCGAATAGCCATACGGTG
>JBLNBY010000393.1:0-3828 GCA_050260295.1 Bacteroidota bacterium | reverse complement strand
CTCAGAGGACGGGGATACTGCATCGGCTCAGACGCCTCCAATCGGTCAGAGGCCGCCCAAGCCGCCCAAGCCGCCCAACCCGCCCGGCATTCCCGGCAAGCCCATCGCCTGCGTCACCCTGGCCATCTCGTCGTTTGCCATCTCCCGGGACTTGCGCAGTGCCTCGTTGACGGCGGTCAGGACGAGGTCCTGCAGCATTTCGACATCCTCCGGATCGACCGCCGAGGGATCGATGGTCACGGAGACGATCTCCTGCTTGCCGTTGGCCACTACCTTCACCGCCTGGCCGCCGGCCGTTCCTTCGACCGTTTTCTGACCCAGCTCTTCCTGTACGCGAGCCATCTCGGCCTGAAACTTCTGCGCCTGTTTGAAAAGCTTCTGAATGTTCACGCGGGCACTCCCTCTTCTGTGGTTTCTGGAATCATTGGATCATCGCACCATCACATTGTCACCGTGGCTGTCTCTCCGCCGGAATCACCTGAACCACTTGCCCCCCGAAGAGTTCCAGCGTCTTCTTGACCAGCGGATGGTTGAGCAGCGCATCCGCCCGTTCCCACTTGCCGGTTTGCAGCTCCGTTTGAACCCCTGGTTGAACCGGCTGGGCGGCCGGCTGAGCTTCCGGCTCAACATCCGGCTCAACATCCGGTTGAACGTCCGATCGAACGTCCGGTTCACTTTCTACCCGGACCTTAGGTATATCTATTGGCTGGTTGGCCGTCTGGGCCAGCGGCTCAAAGGCTGGCCCAAGGGCTGGCCCGGCAATCGGACCGGCGATCGGCCCGGCAGCTGGCTCGGCGGCTGGCTTGGCGGCTGGCCGGTCGGCTGGCCCGCCTTCACGCCCGGGCGCTTCTTTCGCAGCCTCGGCGGGCTGGAGTTGGCCCTGATCCAGCCGAAGTACACTCTGGATATCGGCAGGCAGTTCGCCCAGGTAGAACCGCAGGTGAGTCGCCCGGCGAAGCGCTCGGGAGACGACCCTCTCCAGCATTTCCAGAACTTTGGGCTGCTCCAAGCCGCTTTTGTGGAAAGCACAGCCGGCCGGCAGCACCAGGTGGAGTGTATCGTCAAGCAGCACGGCAGGCCGCGCCTCCCGCAACAGCGCATGCACCTGAATGCTGCGCTGGCGCACCTGGCCCATGACCGAGTCCCAGGTAGAAGCCAACTCATCGCCCAGGATGCAAGCTTGGGCCTGTTCCTGGACCTGGGGTTGGGCTTGGATCGACGAGCCCTGCGAGCCCTGAGCCAGGGCCGTTGCCTGGCCCACCGGTTGGGCCTCTGCTTGAGCTACCGGTTGGGCCACCGCCCGGGCCGCCGGTTCAGCCGCTGGCTCAGACTGTGCCTGCACCTCAGGCTGTGCCTGCGCCCGTGGTGGAGTTCCGGTTCGGGGCTGAGCCCCTGTCTCAAAGTGCACCTGTGGCCGTGGCTGTACCTGAGTCTGGGGCTGGGGTTTGGCCTGGGCTTCAGCCTGAACCTGCGCCTGTCCCTGGTCCTGGCCTACACCCAGAGCTTGACTAGAGCCCTGGCCCTGCTGCTGAACCAATTGCGCCGCCTGCCAGAACGAGGTTACGGCCGGCATCGCCGACCGGAGTGCCGCACCTTGACCCTGCCCTTGCTGGCCGCGGCCGCTCCCAACTTCAGATCCAACCACTCCTACCGGTCCCGGCGCGGTCTGCCCGAGCAACATCTCCTCGAGGCGGGCGAGGCGGGCCTCCAATTCAGCAATACGGTTGGCTGATGCCATGGCTGCCGCCTGTAGTTGCCTCTCCGCCGACTTCGCCGGTTTCTCCGGCTTCACTTCCCTGGGGCTTCCGAGCGCTAGGCGCAGCACTGTCAGATCAAGAATGAATCGGGGGGATGCCCCCGCCCGAAGCTGCACTTCCGCATCGGCCAACAGGTCTATCCAGCGCAGAAGGTCACCGGCTTCCGCCCCCGTCCCGCCCGTCGTCAGCAGCAATTCGCGCAGATACACGGCAAATGCGTGAACGAACTGCCGGATATCCGCCCCGGAAGCAAAGACTTCCTCGACATTCCCGAGCGCAGCGGCTACGTCGCCGCCCTTCAAAGCCTGGTAGAACCGTTCAATGATTTCCTCGGGCACAAGCCCCAAAACCGCGGCGACCGCCTCTTCGTCAATGGCCCGTGCACTTATAGCACCGGAACTGGCATCAGCACCAGCCTCAGCCTCAGCATCATCAGCATCAGTACCAACATCAGTACCAGCAGCAGCACCACCATCAGTACCAGCAGCAACCCCGGCACCGACCCCAGCAGCATCAACCCCGGTAACAACCCCGGCACCAACGCTGCCATCCGCGCCGGTATCGGCGTCGACATACGCAACACACTGTTCAAGCAGGCTGAGGGCATCACGCATGCCCCCTTCGGCGTGACGGGCGAGCAGGCGTAGCGCGGCCGGAGTCGCCTGGATGCCTTCCGCCTGACAGACCCGAGCCAGGTGCTCGGCCACGAGTTCTTCGCCAAAGCGGTGAAAGTCAAAACGCTGGCAACGGGAGAGAATGGTGGCGGGTACCTTATGGGCCTCGGTGGTAGCCAGAACGAAAACCACATGCTCCGGGGGCTCCTCGAGCGTCTTCAGCAGGGCATTGAACGCCTCGGTGGTGAGCATGTGAACTTCATCGATGATATAGACCTTGTACGGGCCTTCCTGGGGTGCGAACTTACTGCGCTCCCGCAACTCCCGGACTTCGTCGATACCCCGGTTGGAAGCGCCGTCGATTTCCAGACAGTCGAGGGAAGTACCGTCGGCGATGCGGCGGCAGGACTCACACTCGAGACAAGGCTCAGGGGTCACGCCTTTGGCGCAGTTTAGGCCTTTGGCCAGGAGGCGGGCTATGCTCGTCTTGCCCGTGCCCCGTGGGCCGGCAAAGAGGTAGGCATGGGCGACGTGCTTGGTCCGCAGGGCGTTTTGCAGCGTGCGAACCACGTGCTGCTGACCCACTACCTGGGCAAAAGTCTGTGGCCGCCAGCGGCGGTAGAGTGATAAGTACGCCATGCCACTACCCTCTTATGACTTTACAAAAGCCCAACCCAACAGACCTCAAAACCAAGAAAAAACGCCCGTCGTGGCCTCGCGGGCCAGACGCCGGGCGCTCGCAAACCCTGTCGTGCACCCGCCGTCGAAGCAGGTCTTCCGAGCGTAACCCTGGTTGGGGGCTCAGGCCAGGCTGGCCCACGGCACACAGGTTGCCTTGCTTACCGCTGCTTCCTTCCGGACCTGACGGGGTTCACAAGTCCCTATTGCGCGGGTCCTGGCCATCATGGCTCCATACCGGGGGCAGTCCCCACAAGGCCCCCCCTCGGGCGGGAATTCGGCCCCGCTGCAGCGGATTGCGGGTACAGGGCACCGCTACCTCCCCGCCTAGCACGACAAGAACGAAAGCTTTTGTGCTGTACCTATCAATGCTAACCGTTTCGGCGGGGTGACGTCAAGGTATCCTGCCCAGGCGTCCAGCCCAGTCTCCCACCCAGTCTCCAGCCCAGTCTCGAGCCCAGTCTCCAGCCCGGTGTCTCACCCGGTGTCCCGCCCAGTCTCCAGCCCGGCCTCCCACCCGATGTCCCGCCCAGTCTTGACCGGTCTCGTCCGCGTGTCGGCCGGGTCTTCAGCCGAGTTTCAGCCGGGTTTTCGCAGATCTCGGCTGAGTCCCTACCACGCCCAGACCAAGTCTTGGCCGGGTAACCAGATTCCGACTGGTCCGGCCCATAGGTTGCATTTGTGCAACATATCGCCGAGCCCGGAGGGTGCCCCAAATCAACCATCCCGCCCAAGACCCGCGCCCCCCCCCCCCCCCCCCACCGAGCGTGCCCGGGCCC
>JBLNBY010000392.1:0-9416 GCA_050260295.1 Bacteroidota bacterium | reverse complement strand
TCTGTCGTCCCTCACCCGGAGCAGCCGTGCGTCTGTCATTCTCTTCGTGGCCATCATGATAGCCTTCACTGCCTTCTTCTGGCTGTACGGACAGTTGATGCAGATTCCGGACAAAGAGCTTTCAACGACCATGATCTACGTTCGGCAGGCTGTCGACTACTTGCGGCGGGGTATCGAGTGGATCTCACCGCTGGATTACCTCAACCGTGGTGCGAACGCGGTGGCTGCCGGCAGCCTGACGGGCTTCATCGTCTCGCTGGTTGAGGCGCTGGTGTACGGAGCCGTACTCCTTGCCGCTTCCATCTTCTTCTTCAACCGCAAGGGGGTCAGAAAGTAATGAAAGCAAGAGCTTTGATAGTGCTTCTGCTGGCGGGAGCCCTGCTGGCTGGCGGGGCCGGCCTGGGGCAGCTTCTGCTCCGGGATGAGCCCGTGCAGGCGGCAGAGGAAGTCCGGGCGGCTGAAGAAGGGGCAACCGCGACGGCCGGCACGGGGGCGGCCAACGCGGTAGAGGCGCAACCGAATGAAGGAGCCGGGCTTCCACAAGAGCTGCAGGAGACTCAGGATGCTACCAGTGAGAACGGCAGCAAACTCGCTCCGTGGGAGGCCAATATGGCTCAGCCCGACCAAGAGCAGTTGAAGGGCGAAGGAGTTCCGGAAAAGGAGAAGCAGCTGGTATACTCCTTGAGCCCGTGGACGGCGACGGAGAAGGAGCCGTACGGCGGTACGTTCGTGCCCAAGAGCGAGAAGGTCTTCTATCTGCTTGCCGACCACGACAGCCTGGTGAACCCGGTACGCACGGAGGTTTACTACTGGCCGATCACCAAAGAGTATATGGCGGACTGGTTTGGATACCGGGAAGACGTGCCGGGCAAGCTGGAGATCCTGCAGAACGGCAAGGTGATCAAGACTCTGGAAAAGGTGAAGTACGCCTACAAGTACGGCGGTGACGACTGGACAGCGCCCGCCACACTTCTGGTGGGCGATGCGGCCGTGCAGGAGTTCGATGCCTACAACAAGGCCACCGACGAGTACTACAAAGCGGTGACCAAGTACTACGAGGACTATGATGCCTGGAATCAGTACATGGAGAAGCTGATCAAGCGGGTGCAGGAAACCGGTGTACCTGCCAAGCCGGAAGAGATTCCGGAAGCACCCCAGCAGCCGGAAGCTCCCAAGATCTACGTGACTGAGCCGACCGAGGCATTCCTGGTGAATCTGCCCGCCGGTGAGTATGAGGTGCGTACGGTGGACGTGGAAGGCAACGTAGTGCCGGAGAGCGAGAAGAAGCTGGTGGTAGTTGCACCCCGGCGTACGGGGATCGGGTACATAATCGTTCCCGAAAGTGAATGGACGCAGCCTTTCACCAGTGATGACACCACTCAGTTACTGTATGCTTCCGGTTCACGCACACTCTATCTGGGTGTCTTCGATGAACTGGAGTACAACCGGTATGCCTACACCCGCCTGACGCAGGTGCACGTGCCGCTGGCCGGCATGGGGACGGAGACGGCCTGGCAGTGGGTGCAGACCAAAGAGTTGACCGATGTCAAGCTCCAGCTGGTGAAAGATGGTGAAGTGATTCAGGAGCTGGTGCGGCAGCCCTTCTATGTGAAGCAGACGGCCGGCTATGCCCTGGGATACCAGATCGTGCCTTTCGATGAGAACGACCCCGCGATGCAGGGACAGCAGCCGACCCTGTGGGGCTTCCGGGTGGTCATACCGGAAGGCGAGGGCTACCAGATCAGGGTAGTCGATGGGCAGGGTAATGTGCTGGCTTCGAGCGTTCGGGACATCCGTTCGGTCGGCAAGCAGGGGCCCTGGGCACTCTATGCCATCTCCCTCTTCCCGCTGGCGGTGGGTGCGATCAGTTTCGGGCTGCGGCGCTCTCGGATGCCGCGGCGGCGCGCGGTGGAGGCCTGAGCTTTCCGGCTGCAACTGTAGGCAAGAATCCCAGGGCCTCAGACCTGGAGATGAAGACGAGAGGGCGTCCGTTTGGGCGCCTTTTCGTTTCCCACCGGGAACTTCCCGCAGAATCGGCCGGATGAAAACAGGAATCGAAACTTTCCCCGAGAATGTCGCAATAGGGCTTGTCTGTGGGCAAGAGTCCTGCAGATCCCGATTCCCATACCAATTTGTACCCGGCCTATGAATTGGTAACCGGATCGATGCCGGTGATGCGCGCCCGGCAGCGCCGCCGCGAACGAGCAAGTCAGGGCAGGTGACATCCGATGGAGACGCACGGCAGACGACTTGGTGGCAGCATGCGGTCTTGCCGCGGCCCGGCAACCCTTGCGGTTTTGCTTGTCTTTCTCCTTCTGCCGGCCCTTGCGACTCTGGTCGCCAATGCTGCAAATGCCGTTGGCGGAACGCCGGCTGCTTCCACGTCGAACGGATCGATCCTCTGGGTAGCTGGAGCGCCCCTCGTCTCTTCACACCCGGTTCGTATCGAAGGCGGATATCTGCTCGTTCCTGCCGTGGACACGCTCGCACCGCTGGGGGTGGAGGTCTTGGACCGTGCCTCCCAGCTGGAACTCCGGCTCGGACAACGGCGGCTGGTGTTGGCCGCGGGAAAGCTCGAGGCCGAGCTGGATGGAAAACCTGTAAACCTGCCGGTGGCGCCTGTTGTGGAGTCCGGGGTCTGGTTCGTTCCCCTGGCCCGGGTGTCAGTGGCTTTGGGTCTACAGTTGACCTGGGATGACCAGACGGGGCGTCTTCTCCTGGAAGCGTCACCGGGCGACGCGTCTGCGTCTCAGGCCGCCGGAGCAGCCACGGTTTCCGGGCGTGAGGCGGAGAAGTCACCTGCTGAACCGTACCCGGCCGCGGCGGAAAGACTCCAGGTCTCGTTGCTGCAGGAAGCGGGGCAGGTAGGATTGCGTCTGTCCGCACCGGTACCGTTCCAGGTCCGGGTGCAGCCGCGTGTCGTTTCCCCGGCTACGAAAGGAACCGTGGGTACCACGGGGAAGCCTGGCAACGCGGATGTCGAGACGGTGGACGTGATGGTCGAAGG
Source organism: Bacteroidota bacterium (assembly GCA_050260295.1). Lineage (GTDB taxonomy): Bacteria > Bacillota > Limnochordia > Limnochordales > DUMU01 > DUMU01. Next base: position 6,409 of record JBLNBY010000392.1, on the reverse strand, counting down.
GCTCGGCACGACGACCAAGGTAGCGATCCCGGCCATCTTGCCGGGTAAGTGGCCGAGCCCTCTCGTCAACGTCGTGGCGCTGTCGCAATCCCCGGTCGCTAGCCGGGAGGGGCCGCAGCTGAGAGTCGAGTTGGACGGTAGATTCCAGCTGGTAGGGGGAAGCTCGGTCGCACAGCCGGCGACGGCAACTGCCGGCGGACGTATGTACCAGGTGGATCTCCTGGCGAAGCAGGTGGTGGAACAGCCCGAACCCGGCCCACCGCGGCTCGTCCGGCTGGAATGGCAGCGGGAGGCGGATGGGCCGGGCCGGCTGATCTTGAATGGGAGTGCGCCCCGGTATTCGTACCGGTATCAGGTTCTGAAAAACCCGTCGCGCCTTGCCATCGACCTGCCCGGGACGGTCTGGACCGGCCGCGATACGGTCCTGGAGCTGACCGATCCGGACTTCACCCGGTTGACAGTTACGCAATTTCTTTCTGATCAGGTACGGATTATGCTGGACCTGCGGCATCCGGGTTTCCCCAGCGTGCGCCAAGACGAGAGCACGGGCGATCTGCTGGTGGACATCCTCCGCGTCCTGGAGGAAGTCAATCTTGCGGTGGCCAAGCCGTCCGAGCAGGTCCAAGTGAGCCTTCAGAGCTCAGGCCCGGTCCAGGCCCGGGCTTATGTTCTCCCCAATCCGGAGCGGCTGATCGTTGACCTGGCCGGGGCAGCGCTGGTGGGCGATGGTGCGAAGATCGACGAAGAGCCGAATTCTCTTGTCGCCAAGGTGCGGGTGGCTCAGTTCAACCCCCGTACGGTGCGGGTGGTTCTGGAATTGGCCAGGCCGTTGGAGGTAAAAGTAAATCAGAGTGAGGATGGTTCCCGGCTGGAGCTTTCCCTTACACCTTTGCTGTTATCTGGGACACAGCCGTCCGGGCTCACAGCCGGGGGGGGGCAGCCTGCCACCACCGTCGCGTGGCTCAGACGGTGGCAGATGCCGGAGGCGTTGACGGTCGCGGCGGGGCAGGCTGTGGCCGTCGGTTTGCCAACCAGTCAGGTCAGTGGCCAGCTCCCGCAGCCGGGGCAGGGGGCGGCGACCGCGACTTCGCCGCCGGTTTCGTTGACGATGTCGTCGGCGGGAGGGGCTTCTGGCACTTCCCTTTTCACCGGCTGGTCCGAGACCCTGGCCCAACTCTTGAACCCGGTGTCAGCAGCCGGTGCGGGGGCCGGGACGGTACCTGCTGAGATACAGGCCCTTGCCGGCCGGACCATCGTCATCGACCCGGGGCACGGGGGTGGAGATCCGGGCACAATTGGCGTAAATGGTGTGTTGGAAAAAGACCTGGCTCTCGCCATCAGCCTTCGGTTGGCCGCCGCCTTGCGGCAACTGGGGGTCCGGGTGATACTGACCCGCGAGACCGACACAAAGCCAGAGTGGGAGGAGAGGACTGCGCCAGCCAACCTGAACCGGGCCGATGCCTTGATTAGCATCCACCTCAACTCCTCACCGGGAAGGATCCCGGAGCCGCGCGGCGTCGAGGTCTACTATCACAGCCAGAAGCCGGGCGCGGATCGGCTCGCACAGTCGCTGATCCGGGGGCTGACGACGGTGCTCAAGGTGCCGGCCCGCCGCCTGGAGGCATGGGATGACCTGCGCGTTTTGAAGGGAAGTATCGTACCGGGAGTGCTGGTCGAGGTCGGGTATCTGACCAACCCGGAAGAGGCTGAGAAGCTGGTCACCGGGGAGTACCAGGAGCTGATCGTACAGGGGTTCGTCGCGGGATTGAGCCAGTATTTCGCCACCCGGCAGGGTACGGCGGGGCAGTAAGGGTGATCCATATGATACCGTGGCTGGGGCGTGGGTTCCGTTACGGTCTGGTAGTCGCGCTGCTGCTGGCGTTGGGGTGGACCGGCTTGGGTCGGGAGAAGGACCGCGCTTTACCTGCTCAGGGCGGGGCGGCCTCCGGAGCGACCATTGGAGCGACCATTGCCGTCACTTTCTACTTCCCCTCGCGCAGCGGCGACGTTCTCCTGCCGGAGGTGCGACGGATGGCGGCTGAACACAGTTCACCCGGAGAGGTGGTGGCCGAGCTGTTGAAAGGTCCTTCCCCGGGTTTGCTGCTGGTGAATCCGTTCCCACCCGGTACACGTCTGCGGGGATGGAGTCTTCAGGCTGACGGCACGCTGGTGGTCGACTTTTCCCCGGAAATCGTGACCCGTCACTGGGGCGGGACCGCCGGCGAGATGGCGACGGTATACTCGCTGGTCAACACACTCACCCGCCTGAGCGGGGTGCGGGCCGTGCTGATCGAGGTGGAGGGCCAGCCCGTCGATACGCTGGCAGGGCATCTGGATTTGCGTTACCCGCTGACCTTTGCTACCGAACTGGTGGGTGGCGAGAGTGGGAGTGGGAGTGGGAGGCTGTAAGTTTGGAAGCAAACCTTGTTGAAGTTGCGCAGGTAGAAAAATGGCGCGGTCGCCGGGTGGCCGTGGTGGGACTGGGCAAGAGCAACCTGGCCGTCATCCGCTACCTTTTGCGGCAGGGAGCGATAGTCTCGGCTCGCGACCAGAAGGAGTTCGACCAACTGGGAGAAGCCGGGCAAGAGCTCAGATCTTATCCCATCGAGTTAAACCTCGGCCCGGCTTATCTGGACGGACTCGATGAGTACGATTGTGTCTTCATCACTCCGGGTATCTCCCGCCATAAGCCGGAGCTGGTGCATCTGCGCGAGACCGGGGTGCAGGTGTGCAGCGAGATCGAGATCGTTCTGAAGGAGTGCCGGGCGCCGATCCTGGGGATTACCGGTACGAGCGGCAAGACCACCACGACCACGCTGGTAGGAAAGATGATGGAAGCCAGTGGCCGCCGTACGTTCGTGGGAGGCAACATCGGCCAACCATTGATTGAACTGGCCGCCGACATTCCCCCCGATGCGGTAGTGGTCCTGGAACTCTCCAGCTTCCAACTGGAGATGTTGAATCAGAGTCCCCAGGGGGCACTGGTCACCAACGTCAGCCCCAACCACCTGGACATGCATGCCGATATGGCCGAGTACATGGCGGCCAAACAGAGGATCTTTCTCTTCCAGCACCCGGAGGACGTGGCCGTCTTCAATCTGGACAACGAGTTCACCCGGGCGATGGCGGAGCGGGCTCGTTCCCGCACGTTCTGGTTCAGCCTCGAGCAAGAGCCGGACCGGGGGGCCTGGCTTGCGGGCGAGACCTTGCTCTTGCGCCGGGGCGAGGGGGGCGAGGCTGGGATACTGGCCCGCCGTGAGGAGTTGCTCCTGCCAGGTATCCATAATGTAGCCAACGTCCTGGCGGCCTGCACTCTGACGGGAGCATTCGGCGTCCCGACCGCTGTCATGCACCAGGTCATCACCACCTTCCGGGGCGTGCCCCACCGATTGGAACCGGTGGGTGAAGGAGAGGTGGACGGCAAACCGAATGTCATCTTCATCAACGATTCCATCGCCACCACTCCGACCCGGGCGGTAGCTGGTATCCGGGCCATGACCCGGGCTACGGTCCTGCTGGCGGGAGGGTACGATAAACACATACCCTTCGACGAGTTGGCCGGGGAGTTACTGCGGCCCGGCTGTCCGGTGCAGGCGGTGGTGCTGCTGGGGGCAACGGCGGACAAGATCGAGCAGGCCATCGCCGAGGCGCGTCGCCAGGTCGAGGCCTCCGGAGCGGAACCACGTCCGCTGGTAGTGCGCCGGGCGAAAACTTTCGCCGAGGCAGTCGGTCTTGCTGCCGAGCTTGTGCCTGCAGGGGGAGTAGTGCTCCTCTCACCGGCCTGCGCCAGCTATGACATGTTTCGGAATTTCGAAGAACGGGCAGCGGAGTTTGCCCGCCTTGCCAGGCAGTTGCTGGGGCGAGCGGATCCGGCCAGGGGAAGCGGCAACGTAGTAAAACAGTCAAGCACTGAAGCAAGCCAGTAAGCACAGAAGCAAAACAGTTGCGTCAGCAAGGAGTGTGAAGCCTGTGCCACGGTTGGACGGCCGGCGTCCGGACGAACTGCGTCCCGTCAGGATCGTACGTCACTACACCAAATGGGCTGAGGGTTCGGTACTGATTCAAAGCGGCGACACCTGGGTGGTATGTACTGCATCGATCGAAGATCGCGTTCCCCCCTTTCTACGGGGGACGGGGCAGGGTTGGGTGACGGCGGAGTACGGAATGCTTCCCCGTTCTACCAGCAACAGGACCCAGCGGGAGGTTTCCCGCGGCCGGGTGGCCGGCCGTACCAGTGAGATTCAGCGGCTGATCGGAAGAGCACTCCGTTCAGTAGTGGATTTGCGGGTGCTGGGGGAGAAGACGGTCTGGATCGATTGTGACGTGCTACAGGCCGACGGCGGCACCCGTACTGCCTCCATCACCGGCGGGTTCGTGGCCATGGTGGAAGCGCTGGCGCGGCTTGCCGCGCAGGAGCATTGGGAAGCGCTGCCGGTGTACGATTATGTGGCTGCCGTCAGTGTGGGTATGGTTGATAGTGAACCGTTGCTCGACCTCTGCTTTCAGGAAGACTCCCGGGCGGGGGTGGACATGAACCTGGTCATGACCGGTACGGGAGAGTTTGTCGAAATCCAGGGGACGGCCGAAGGTGATCCCTTCGGGGCGCGGGATCTCGATGCCATGTTGCAGTTGGGGCGGCAAGGAGTGCAACGGCTCATCGAGCTGCAGCGGGAAGCGCTCTCCCCCGACCTGGCGGGCCGGGTGGGGACACGGCCACGCCCGATCATAGCCGGGACGATGCTGCCGCGAGCCGAGGAATGACGGAGACGAGAACGATGGGGACCAAGACCGTGATACGCAACCGGCTGGTTCTGGCCACCGGGAACAAGGATAAGGTTACAGAGATCAGGGAGCTGATCGAGGACTCCCTGCCGGAGTTAGAAGTGGTTACTCCACAGGAGCTGGTGGCGGAGGGGCGGACGCCGCCGCCGGAAATCGATGAGGACCAGTCTACGTTGGAAGGCAATGCCGTCAAGAAGGCCCGGATGGTGGCAGAGTGGAGCGGGTTGCCGGCGCTGGCCGATGATACGGGATTGCTGGTAGATGCTCTGGGCGGCCAGCCGGGGGTGCGGACGGCCAGATATGCCGGCCCCCGGGCAACCGATGCCGAAAACCGGCGCAAGCTTCTGAAGGAGATGGAAGGCATTCCGGAGGTAGAGAGGGGCGCCCGTTTCCGCACGGTGGTGGCGGTCGCCTATAGCCCTGAACACGTCGAGACGGCGGTAGGGGAGCTTTGGGGACGCATCCTGGTGGCCGAGCGCGGCAGATGGGGATTTGGCTACGACTCTCTCTTCGAGGTACCGGAGCTCGGCAAAACGCTGGCAGAACTCTCTGTGGCGGAAAAGAATAGCATCAGCCACCGGGGGCGGGCGCTACGGGCGGCTTTGCCCCTGCTAATACGGCTTGGCGGGCCGGCCAGGGCATCTTGACGGGTGTTCGGAAGTAGTGTTAATATCTCCTGGCGAGGCGCGTCTCCAGGCGTAACGACGGGGTGTAGCGCAGCTTGGTAGCGCGTCTGCTTTGGGAGCAGAAGGCCCGCGGTTCAAATCCGCGCACCCCGACCAGTTAATCTGCGGGTGTAGCTCAATGGTAGAGCATCGGCCTTCCAAGCCGAGTACGGGGGTTCGATTCCCCTCACCCGCTCCATTTTGCGGCCAGGACTGACCGGTCAGGTCGGAGGTTTGTTGCGCCTGTAGCTCAGGTGGATAGAGCGGGGGCCTTCTAAGCCCTGTCTGTCGGGGGTTCGAGTCCTCCCAGGCGCGCCAGTTTTGGTTGGTGTTTGGTCATTTCGGTTTCGTGGTGAGCGTAGCTCAGGTGGTTAGAGCGCCAGGTTGTGGCCCTGGAGGTCGTGGGTTCAAGTCCCGTCGCTCACCCCAAGTTTTGCCGCTGGGCTGGTGCCTGGCGGCATTTTTCACTTGCGCAGGGAGTTGACGCGCGGCATATGATGCTAGGAAAATCGAATGTGAGTTGACGTCACAAGCAACGCTCCCTGGCTACAACGTACACGGGCGGTCGGGGTATAACAGGTTTGAGTGCACAAGGCGAGGGGGACAGGGGATGTCTGACATACGGTCGCTGTGGAACGAGCGGTTGAAGCGGGTCGTCCAACACGGTATCCGCGCTCGTACTTTTGCCGCTTTCAACACCAACGTCGACGTAATCGTCCATTTGAATGATAATACCGTTGGGCAGCTGCTGGCAGATGCTGACATTTCGCTCGAACGAGTCAGGGCGCGGGCAGCCGACACCATAGAACGGATCACCAATCAGGAAGATTTCTTCACCGTCCTCCGGGACCGCCTGATTGCTGGCAAGTCGTTTCACATCACCGTGGAGAACCTGGAATTGCTCGACTGGTTGGACAAGCACTTCCAGAACTAGAAAGAGAGCATGGGCGGTCAGGCTGGTA
>JBLNBY010000391.1:0-7259 GCA_050260295.1 Bacteroidota bacterium | reverse complement strand
GCCTGGCGCGGGCCGCGATGTTGGTAAGGGAGGGTAACAGTTCCGTTCGATGAGTGCGCGGTTGAGTGTGGGCATCCGTCTGTCTCTTGGTTTGTGTTTGGGCGTACTTGTGATTGGGTTCGGGGGCTCGGGCTGTTTCGCCGGCACGCCGGCCGGGCAGACCGGGCAAGGCATGACGGTGGCTCAAACAGCTTCCGCCACCGTCACGTCGGAATCGGCCACCGTCTCATCGGATGAGAAGAATCAGATCAGTGTGGGCTTTACTCCCGAGCACGGTTGGCGCGGCGAGATCGACCTGCGGCCGGAAGTGACCGCCGGAGGACCCGTGCCTACGGGCGAAGAAGGGTCACAACCGACGTCGCCGCGACTTTACCTGCGCCTGGGGGTCACTGGGGAGAGCTTCTACTTCTGGGAAACGGCCACACCCTGGGAGCTGCGACCGGAAGAGATAGCGCTGTTTGCGGAGGGACCGCTCTGGGAGGGCGGTCCACCAGTAAATGGGGTGCTGGGGGACTTCCGGCTGCCCCTGCCTGACTACCTGGGCGGTGATTCCCGCCGGAATGGCGTACGGGGAGTGGCACTTACGGACATCAGCATCCGCCCGATGGCGGTCACCTCACTCTTCTTTGGTTGGACGCCCCAGAGTGTGTCCCAACTGTCACGGAGCGAGGAGCCGGCGGGCAGCGACTACCTGACAGGAGGCGGGCGGCTGCGATGGACGCCCGCACCTGACTACAACCTGGAGTTGGCCGCCGCCTGGCGGGAGGGAAGTGTGCATCCTGCCCTTCTGGCAGGAGCAGATACGAGTCAGGCAGACGTGGGCTGGTTCTACCGTGAGGACGTGGGAGCAGTTGCGCTCAACCGCCCCTGGCAGGATCTTCGGGTGTCGGCACGGGCGGGCTGGCAGTCACGCCAGATCACGGAGCTGGTTCGGCAACTGACGGGTTTTGCCGCTCTGGAGTTGGTGAGTGAAAGACGTGATCAGCAGAGGCACCGCCACTGGCAGGCTATCCGTACCTACGTGGTGCCGGCCGAATTCTTCCCATGGGCAGCACGACGTTCAACGACGATCAACCCCTTCTACCGCTGGCGCGGGGAGGTGGGGGCCGAATGGGAAGGCGTTACCTGGTTGGGAACGCCGGTGCCTGACCACAGAGTGCAGTGGCAGTTGGGAGCAGGTTGGCGGGTCAAGGAGCTACCCGAGTACGACGAGTTGGTCTCGGACTTGATCTCTAACGTGATCTCGCCTGTAGAGCCGGGCAGGGTTGGGGCGACTCATCCGCTGGATACCCCCTTTTGGCGAGGGCGGGGGGAGCTTTCCGGTGAAATCCCCGCTTCCACTTCCGGGCTATTGGGTTGGTTGGAGCACTGCGAGTACCGCTGGCGGGCGCAGGTCGAGAGTGACCGGGGGGGTTGGACTGACTTTCGGATGCGCCGGACGTTCAAAGAACAAGTCGGGCCGGTCACCGAGTGGACTCCCTCATATTCGGTGCGGTGGGAATCGCCGCGGTGGGTTACCCGGACTTCCGGGTCGGAGGGTGGTTCGCCGGACGAAGCGGAGGCCGGAAGCGACGATGGGCCACCGCCCGGTGACGATTCCAGTCCGGGCACCGGCCAAACCCACACTTTCTCGTTGGCGTTGAAACTGTCATTGGGGTCAATCCAGGGAATCAAAACGAGTTGGAGCAGGAGCATTACGGCGAGAGGGCAGTTCACCGACACGTGGAGTATCGCGTATGACTCCCCGAATGGCTGGGAGTGGCGCCTGAAGTGGACTTCGCCGGACGACCCGGAGAAGTCTACCGACACTTACTGCGAGGTGCGGCAACGATTCGAATTGTAAATCAAGACGCGGCACGACCGGCAACCCCAAGGCAGGTCGCCGGCCGTTTGTGATGTTTGCGATATCCAGCACGATCGCCCATTACGTAGAAATCAGTTGCCGTTGACGGTGGACTCCCCGCACGATCTTGCGAACTGTCTCGCGGGAGAGATGAAACCGGCAGGCAATCTCCTCGAGGTCGATTCCCTGCTGATAGAGCTGGCGAATCTGGCGGTTGCGATGTTCCAGGTCCTGCCGTGTACCGTTGCGTGAACCCCAGGCTGCCCGGGTCTCGCCAGGGCAGGGTACGTACAGCTGCATGCCTGCCGCATACTTCTGCAGGGCGGCGAAGAGGTCTGCCGGCAGAATCTCCTTGGCGTTGCAATACGCGGGCATAACCGTTTCAACCCCCATGGAAATAAGTTCTTGAGCGTTGCCTTTGTATCAGATCGCCGGGCCACGCAGCTGTGGCCGCACCGGGAACTTACCAGAACCAGAGGCGGGCAGTGGCGTGGGCCAGGCGTCGTTGCCATCCGGCGCTGGCCGGCTGATTGGACAGCGGCCAGGTGGAAGGCGAAGGTCTGGACCAGGGTAAACGACGGGGCTCGAACCAGGGCCAGGCCCAGGACGAAGGTTGGAGTTTGGCCTGCGGGTTGCGGGTGTCGACACCCGCGTCGCGCAGCAGATCTTCCACGCGAGCCTGAGCAAGACGAAAGTCGAACAGGCGGTGATCCGTCATTTCTATTACCTCCCAGTGAAAACGACGGGTCGAGGGAACCCACGACTCTTCGCGAGCCAGGCAGCAACGGAAAACGGGGAGATGGAAGGAGCAACGACAGCAGAGAGGCCGCGCACGGGCAACAGCCCGCGTGATAGCAGATGGCAGGTCACGTACACGGAGTTGCCAAGCCGGAAAGGCGGGACGGGTTGGGGTAAGTCCAACCTGAGTGAACTGCCTGCTTCCTCCGGTCAACCCGGGACATAAGAAGGGCCGTGGACTGATCCTGCCCACGACCCGTCATTTCCAGTTCCTCAGGTCATTTGGTAACCTTGAGACTCATCTAGACACCTGGAGAGGCGAACGCGCTTTTGGAATCGCTTTCGCGTTCAACAGGCGGGCAGGATCAGCGGATATTCAGTTGAGAAGGTACGGCCGGCCACGGAACCCAAGCCAAGCACACGCCGCTCGATCTGGGCACTCCCGCCGGTGCGATAGCCGCCGCAGTTTGGCCGGGTGATCCCAGCAAAAGGCGCGGGTACCCCGTAAAGCTGTGGGAAACGAGCGTCATTGCCGGCATAGACCGGGGAGACTGCTGCCGCATGGCCGCTGGCGACCGCGCGAAGTGTCACCACTGCCTCCACCTTCTGGTAGAACATCCGCATCACTGCCCACCTCCTTTCCATCAAGTCATTGGTCGATCTTTTTTGGATTTGTAAGTCCGAGTCACAATTGGTTGCCCTCGGCACGCTGCCATTCTATTCGCCCCGGCGCGGTGGAGTCAAGGGCGAGAATTCATTGAAGGATTCTCGTCGCCTCGCCAGTTCAACAATGAACCCGCCCGGCGGTAGAGATGTGTACTCCCGGGTGATTGACGTCGTGACAAGGTGGCCCTATCTTAAACACAATGGTCAGGTCAGCAGGAGCAGCTGCCGCTGGAGCAGCGGAATGAGCTCGAGCTGGCGCGAAGACGCAAGCGGCCGGGGAAGAAGGGCGGGCACGTTGGTTCAACTTTTCCTGCAAACCTTCCTTATCAGTTTCTCCGGAGCGGCTGCTCCCGGACCTCTGATGACCGTGGTGATGTTACGCGGGGCCAAGCAGGGCGCGGTCAGCGGCCCGCTGGCTACGCTGGGGCACGGGATTCTGGAGGTGCTCTTGGTCGTGGCCGTGGTGATGGGGGTGGCTGGCTGGCTGCACACCCCGGCGGTGACGGCCATGATTTCGCTGGTGGGCGGCCTGGTTCTGGTGGGGCTGGGGCTTTTGCAGTTGCGGGGAGTTGTCAGTGCCCAGGGATTGGGCCAGAGCCCGCGCCAAAACCTGAGCCAGACCCAGTCCCGTGTCCATTCCTGTGCCCAGTCCCATGCCCAGTCCCGTCCCCAGATCCATGCCAGGACCCACGCCCATGAGCAAACTCCAGCCCTGAGCGAAATCCAAACCCGCGTCGAGGCCATCGATCAGGCGGCAGCCGGCCGGGTTGCCGTCGAGGGCTTTCTCGCCACGGCCAGCAACCCCTACTGGTACATCTGGTGGGTAACGGTGGGAGCGGCCCTCCTCGCCCGGGCCGGCGAGGCCGGGCGGGGCGGTGTTTTCGTCTTCTATGCCGGCCATATCACTGCAGACCTCGTCTGGCTTACCCTGGTCGGGTGGCTGATCTCCCGGGGCCGCGATTTCCTCAGGGGCCGCGGCTACCGGTATCTTCTCGGCGGCCTTGCACTCCTGCTAGTCGTCTTCGGCGTTTTCTTCGTGCAAAGTGGTATTCGCTATTGGCTGGCCTAAACCATGCCCGCCCTTGATCCTCCCCGGTCCGCACCGGTCAAGCCCGGTGATAAGAGCAAAATCCGCGCAGGGTCAACACACAATCCGTGTTCGGGATTGCCGCGGCGCCGGACGGAATCCATCACTTTACGGCACCGGTCTGGCCGCCGGATCGCCGTAGATCTCGATCAGCTCAGCACCCGGGCCGGCCGCCTGGCCGTCTGCCGCCGCCGGTGTCCCGATCACGAAGTGACCGGCGTTGGGGGCACGCATGTCGGTAAACCTTTCCGCCGTGAAGGGGACTTTGACATCACGCCGCCAGAGCCAGACTTCCTTCCAGACGGCGGCGGTCACCCGTGCCTTGGTCGGCTGGACCGGCTTGCCCTCGTTGCCCACCTGGTCGATGGCGTTGACTCGCTTGAATTGCTGCCGTACACCCGGCCCAAAGCCCCAGGCGTCAAAAACGGTGGTAAACGCCTTCTGCGGATCCGGCCCTTCGTCCTGGATGGTCAACCGGAGCTTGCCCGGCCCGGCGACCACCACCGACATGCGGACCGTCTCGCCCGGGTACCAGACGAAGAGATCCTGCACCAGGGGGGCGTTGGCCCACTTCTCATTCCGCCAGAAGGGCCGCCAGCCACCCACGTTGTTGTCCCAGGTCAGCCCGGCGTCGATCTCCTGGCCGCTGCCGTTACCGCCCATGTAAATGGAGGCGTTGTCGAGCGGCCCACGGCTGTCTTCCCGGGCCGGGTCGGTGATCAGTTCCGGCAGCGTGACCACGCCCTCGATCCCGGTCCACAGGTCAAAACTCGATACGGCTTTCCGGTAGTAAGCGCCGGGGAAGATGCGATAGGAGGCGGCCGGCGGCACTTCGCCCGGTATGCGGTCAACGACCTTCAGTTGGGGAAACATCTCGGCCGCCGGCATGTACTTGGCGAAAAGCTCCCGCTTGGTGAGGGGGGTGAAAGCGGCTGTCTCATCAGTTGCTGCGGCGGTGGTTGTAGCGGTGGTTGTAGCGGTGGTCGTAGCGGTAGTCGTAGCGCCGATTGTTGTGGTTCGTTCGTTCTTCTTTACTGCTTCGGGGACGTAGTACTTGATTACAGCATAGAGGGCCTGCTGCAGGTCGGGCCAGGCCAGCACCTGCGGATCGAAGACGGGCAGGCCGAAGTAAAGGCCGGCCGGGCTTTCGACGACCGCCGCCGGATAGATGAACGATTTTACCCCTTCCGCATTCGCCCGTACCGCAACCTGCTTGCCGTTGTCAAGCACTTCAACCATCTGGGCGGTGCCTTCCACTTTGATGACCGTGGGGGCACCGGCCTGGGCCAGAACAGAGGTTTCGTCTGTGACACGGATCTGTTTGTAGCTGCCGGTGGGTAGGTATTGCTTCCACCAGACGCCCAGGAGATCGCCCAGGCGCATGGTGGTCAGTACCTTGTTCTCGTCCCGCACAGAGGTCGAGGAGGCGGCGATGATCTTGCCGCCGGCGGCCACGAATTCGGCCCAGGCCTTGGCCTCGGCGGCGGTCATGATCGCGTTGTCAGGAAGGATGGCGAGCTTGAAGACCGAGGTCTTTGCCAAGCCGTCCTGCTGCGAGTTCACCAGTTTCCCGGCTTCTACATCCCGATCGGAGATCACCTCGTACCGGAAGAACCGGCCCAGCCAGGTCTGCGCGGCGGCAAACGTATCCTCGTAAGCCGGGTAGATGCCCGAGGTGGCAGTTCGCTCGCTGTAGACGAGGACCAGCGGTGATGGACCGTCAAAATCAGAATCAGAATCAGAATCGGCCGCTCGGGCCGGTGCCGGTAACACGGCAACCACCGCCAATGCGCTGAGCGCCGACAGTGTCGTCGCAGCGGCGGTCAGCAAAGCAAGGATACGTTTCACTGGCATCACCACTCCTATCTCCTCGACCTACTTTCTATGTTTCACCTGATTCATCACGAAACCGGAGCTCTTTTTCTTATAGCTTCGACAGGGCGGAGCGCAGTTCCTGGTGCGAAAGGTTTCTGGCTCTCACCCTTGCTCAAAGCTGCCAGGTCAGGTAGAATGCAGCTATGATGCAAAATCGATTCGGCAACCAGGCGGAAGACAAACCCGGCACCGTAACGATACGGGACATAGCCAGGGCCGCTGGCGTCGCCCCCAGCACGGTTTCCGCCGTGATCAATGGGCGCCTGCAGCAGGCGCGCATTTCCGCCAGCACGGCTCAAAGGGTTCGGGAGGTAGTAGAGCGGCTGGGGTATCGTCCCGACCATGTCGCCCGCAGCCTGCGGCGAGGCTCGACCGGCCTCATCGGCTTGGCTGTCTCCCGGCTGCAGGACCCGTTCTACCCCGAGTTTAGCAGCCTGTTCGGACAGGCTTGCCGTGCCCGTGGGTACGCCATGTTCCTGACGGACCTGCCTGACTGGGAAGCGTCAGCAGTGGACGAAGGATTGGGCAGAAGTTTGGTTGACGGCGTCGTCCTCGTCGATACGCGGCGGTCTCCGTGGCATCCTGGACGGAAGGTAAGCGACCCTGCCACTAGCCCTTTGCCGACCGTGCTGGTGGCCGGTGAAGAGTGGCTGACAGCCTGGCAGATGACACGCAGCTCCCACGTTCTGGTTCTCCAGACGGAGCTTGCGGGCCGCCTGGCTGCCCGCCACCTGTGGGAACGGGGATTCCGTCGCTTTGCCTACATCCCCCAGGTTTCCCCACCAGATCTCACCCCGGGGCACCGTGAGTATGGCTTCTATGATGAACTGCTCCGGTTGGGTGCCGACGCCGCGTCCATCCGGTTGGCCCCGCTAGCCGCTGATAACGGCGAGGAGCAAGCCAGCAACTACTTGAGTAGCTACCTTTCCGCGATAGCCCTCCTTCAGTCCGGCTGGTGTGCGGGACCAGAGCGAGTGGGGATCTACGCCGTGAACGACCTGGCCGCGGCGCAGGTCCTGCGGGCGGTAAACGAGGCGGGACTGGCCGTTC